>JBAVUZ010000028.1:0-3892 GCA_049697035.1 Candidatus Angelobacter sp.
CAGCGAGGGAGCCCTATTAGCACGAGGATTTAGACGAAGCACAAAATCTCTACCGTGTTCGCAAATGCCGGGGTAACTCCACACTGGATCCTCAAGAAATCGGAAGCAGATAGCGTTCCCTCGCTGCGCTCGGGATTAAAAACAAATTACTCCACCTGCTGCTTCGCCTTGTAGCCTTCGCGGGCGACAATCTGGTACTTCAATTCCTTGCCGCTCTTCTCGTCTTTCATCTTCAGTGGTTTGCCAGTTTCAGGGTCCACCAGTTCCACCTTGATCTTGCGGAAAGTTCCGTCTTGCGCGCGATTGGTGGGATGGTAAGAAATCGCGTACTGGTTTCGGATGGTCTGGCCGATGTCGCTGAAGATTTCAGGCAGCTGGCCGTCGAAGATGGGCTCATACCACTTTCCTCCGGTCATCTTGGAAAATGTCTTCATCTGGTTATCGGCCTGAAGAAACGTCATGTTGCAACTGAATTCGGTAATCGGGCACAGGTACGGCATCAAACCGTGCGTCTCGGCATAATTCAGCAGGGCTTTGCCGGTGCTCACCGTATAGATGGCAATGTCCTTTGAAGCCTGGACCTTCTTCAGCGTCTGGTCCAGCGTGTGCTTGCTAAAGCTGTCGCGCCCGCTGCTGATGAGAATGATGTACTTGCGTCCTTCCACAGTCTCCAGCCGGTCGATCGTGTCATAAAGCGAATCAAAAAGGTTCGTCTCCTGGCTCATGGCCATTCCCGGCTGCAAACTGTTGACTGCGCCCAGGATCGCCTGCTTGTCCTGGGTGAAGTCCTCAAGGATATGCGCCCTGAGGTCATAGGAAATCATGGCGATCCAATCGTCTTTTTTCAGCGTCTGGGCAAAAACATATGCCGATTTGATTGAATCTATCTGGAAGCTATAGAAATACTGGTTATTGGAAAACTCCACCAGCATCACGGCCGTGATCGGAGCCTGGATCTGATTGAAGTTGGTAATCGTCTGGGGGACGTTATCTTCCAGTACTCGGAAATATTCCTTCTTCAGCCCGGGGATGAAAGCGCCATTTTTGGATAGAACTCCCACATCCACCGTAACCAGCTGAGAGGCCACTCGCATGGAGAAGTTATCCAGCCCCTCAACTTTCTTGGGGGCCTTGGGAGCATCGTCTTTTGGCGGCGGCTCGTCCTTCTTTTTGGGCACCGCGATTGGGCCGATATCGCCCTGGGGGCCTCCTGCTTCAGCCGGTGCGTTGGCTTTGGGTGTGGGGGTGGGACTGGCCTGTTCCTGCCCGCTTTGGGCCTGCGCTACAGGGCTGGCCAGCCACAAGCCGGAGATCAGGATAAGTACCGCGGGAACGCGCAAGCAGGCGTTCACCTTAGAAATCAGAGAGGAACAAAATGATTGTATTAAGCGCATTTGACAGGTGCCTTTTTATGAGTTTGTACATTAGTATAGATGCACGAACTCAGCTTTTTAGAAGCCATTTTTCCCCGCGCTGCAGGGCCGGTTTGTAAGATTGTATTCGCAGCACTGGTTTGTTGTATGAAAAAAGCCGCTGTATTGCTGAACGTTTTCTTCGTCTTTATGAGCCTGGGCCATGCCCAGACACGCGCCGCCAGCCTGGCCGCCCAGCAAGATCCTGCCCCCACAAAGATCATGAAGGTGGACGACGTGCGTCCGGGCATGAAGGGCGTTGGCTACACCGTTTTCCAGGGGACCAAACCGGAACCCATGGGAGTGGAAGTGCTTGGCGTGCTTCGCAACCTGAACGGCCCCAAGAGTGACGTGGTGCTGGTAAAGCTCGTTGGTGAGAAGCCAGAGTTCACCGGCGTGGTCGCGGGTATGAGCGGCAGCCCGGTTTATATTGACGGCAAGCTGCTGGGCGCAATCGCCTACCGCATTGGCCAGTTTTCCAAAGAGCCGATTGCCGGCGTGACTCCCATTGAGCAGATGCTGGAGATCAATGAGTTCGACCAGAGCATTCCGCAGGGCGGAGCAGCGACCTCGGCGCGTCTTTCTGGCGCATCAAGAACCAGCACGCCCGGCAAAGATGACGGCAATACGATCCAGAGCTACGCGCAGTATCTGACACCTATCGAGGCTCCGTTTGTCTTCAATGGATTTAATGAAGCGGCCATCAGGCAGTTTGCGCCGGCTTTGTCAGCGGTCGGCATTACACCGGTAATGGGCGTCGGCTCCGCCAGCAAAGATAAGCAGCCTGAGCCGCTCGTGCCCGGCTCTGCCGTGAGTGCCATCATGGTCCGCGGCGATATGGACGTGGCCGCAACCTGCACTGTCACTTACATGGATAAAGACCACCTGCTGGCGTGCGGGCATCCCCTCATGCAATTCGGCATGGTCGATATGCCGATGACGAAAGCCAATGTGGTCGCAACTCTCTCTTCTCCACTGAATGCTTTCAAGATCATCAACACCACTGAAGCTGTGGGCGCATTTGTGCAGGACCGCCACACCGGCATTCTGGGCCGCTTTGATCGCGACCCAAAAATGATTCCGGTAACGCTGAGCATTCACGGCCCCAGCGGCCCGCGCGAGTATCACTATGAGGTCCTCAACAATCCCAAGCTCACGCCTGTGATGATGATGACCACGGTTTACAACGCGTTGATGGGCATGAACCAGTACGGTGAAGAGACGACCTACCGCATGAATGGCCGCATCCACGTAAACGGATTTTCTGATGTGCGCCTGACCAACATGTTCTCTCCCGTGGACGCAAATCCCACGGCATACTCTGTGGCCATGTCTTTGGGCGAGCATTTTGGCCGCATCTATGACAATCCTTTTGAAGCGCCCACGGTCAGCGGCGTAAATCTTGAATTTGACCTGGAGCCAGAACGCCGCGCTGCCGTGCTGGAAAGCGCGCGTACAGATGTGACGGAAGCTCGTCCCGGCGACGAGATCACGATTGAGGCCGTTCTGCGGCCCTATCGCGGCGACCGCATCATCCGACGCATTCCTGTCCGCGTCCCGACTTCGGCGCCTAAAGGTTCTCTGCGCATTCTGGTGAGCGACGCGGAAACGCTGGACCGCGCGCGGCGCTCCACTCCGGCCATGGGCCGGCGGATGGACCTGAATTCCACCATCGAAATAATCAACAAAGAACACTTGAATGATCACTTGTATGTTTCTTTGCTGGAAGCCAACCCGCAAGCCACAGTGGAAGACAAGGTCATGCCGGCCGTGCCTCTTTCCGTGATGAATGTCATGGAAGGCATGCGGGCCACGCAGGAGATGGTGGTGTTCAATGAGTCGGCGGTGAATGAAGCTTCAACGCCGGTCGGCTACGTAGTGAGCGGTGCGCAGATTATCAGCGTCAGCATTAAATAGCCAGCTATCTCGAGCGTAGCGAGAGACCCCTTTCATCCTCAGAATCTGCAGGGATAGAGCCTTCTCAAGCTGCTCAGCAGTTAGAGGGGTTTTCTCGCGCAAGTCGCATACAAATCTGTGGGCTTGCAATAACCTAAACATCTTGAGAGACAATAGCGGCCCCTTTCTTCGCTCGGGATTTCAGGAAGACTCGGGATATTTTAGAAACTGGTACCCTTACTAGTGATGAAAAAACTTCTTCCTGTATTCATTGTTATTGCTCTTGTTAGTGTGGCGGTTGCTGAAGGCACGCGCCAATGGAAAGAAACCGGCTACGACGAATTTGAAAAAGGCACCACCCGCGGCATCGCCATCCGCAGCACCGGGCAAATTGAACTTGCGCCGGCGTTTAAAGCCATCTACACCAGTCCCTCATCTTTTATCTGGAGCATTGCGGCAGACAAAGACGGCGTAGTGTACGCCGCCACCGGAGCACCTGCCAGGGTCTATCGCGTAACGCCCGACGGCAAATCCAGTGTGATCTTTGAGCCCAAGGAATTGCAGGTGCAATCCATTGCGCTAGG
>JBAVUZ010000029.1:0-2705 GCA_049697035.1 Candidatus Angelobacter sp.
TTTCACTCGCCGTATTCGCGCCGGAGCATTTCCGCGGCCCGCAGTTTGTCCAGAACATGGTCCCGCGCTGGATGCCGGGTCCGCACAGGCCCTGGGTGTATTTTGTGGGATGCGCGCTGCTCGCGGCAGCCACCAGTCTTACGGTGCGCAAGTTCACGCGTGTGTCCGCCACCCTGCTCGGCTTGATGCTCTTTCTTTTTGTCTGCCTGCTTTATCTGCCGTCCGCGCTCAGGCATCCAACAAGCCGATTCGCATGGATCTTCGTGTTCAGAGACCTCTCATTTTGCGCAGGCGCATGGGCACTGGCCGGATCGCTCAGCCGCGCATCTTCACTACAAAACCCGAAGCTGCCGCAACTGGCGAAAGCGAAGATCATATTTTCGCGCCTCGTTCTGGCGATTGCCGCAGTCTTCTATGCCGTACAACATTTCCTTTATCCCCGGTCCGTGCCGGACATTCCTTTAGAAAGGCTGACGCCATCGTGGGTCCCATTCCCCAGCGCGTGGGGATACCTTGGAGGAGCGCTCCTGCTGGCCGCTGGAATCGCGCTGGCGCTGAACATAAAACCGCGCATCGCAGCAACCTCAATTGGCGCATGGATGACCGCCGTCACGCTATTCCTGTATCTGCCTAGTCTGCTGATCGCCGTCATTGGGTCAACGCCACAGATCAATGAAGCCCTAAATTACGTCGCGGACACATTGCTCTACGCCGGGGCGGCACTCGCGCTGGCATCAGCATTGCCGCGTGACGGCAAAGGCGAAGCCTTACAAAGCGTTGGCACTTGACTGCGGCAACATTAGGTTTTTCAAAGTCCTTACTGCGCGCGGGGAGTATTCCACATTACGTTGACGATCCACCAACGAATCCCATCGTTGAGCAATTGGATACTGTTCACGCCGTGTTCAAAAGGTGTTCCGCCCGGGCTGCGGAGAGAGTCATACGAGCTGAGCACGTGTGCGAAATGCCCGACTGTTTCGGTCTTCCGGCCCGTTTCCCGCTCCCAGAAGTCCTCCACTGCGAAGATCGGCTCTACACGATGAATAAAATCTTCCGTGCTCAGGAATCGCACGCCGGCCTTTTCCCCCGCGATGGAGACGACCGGCATCAGGCGTCCGCCCGGCAGGAAAAGAGAGCGGAACCGGTCCCAGTCCCGCGGCTGGCCAACTGCTCCGGAAACAGTTTCATAAAAGGCATGCAGAATGGCATCGAGTGTGGCAACGTCAGACTGGTGGACCATTGGAGTGAGCATATGATTCCTTCCATTATCAGCCGGGGATCTGTCCCGTTTGGCATGCAGCTTCAGGGCGTTCTCTTTTAAAACAATTCTTTGTACCCTGCTTGCCGGCTGTGACGTGAAACAGCACAGCCAGGTTTGGTCGAACTCCCTGATATTACAGGCTTGTGTTTGACAGCGGAAATCGAAGGACTTTACAATCAAATCTGCTGCCGACGCCAGGTCGCGCAGCTTGTTTTTTGTCCCGTTTCCCCTCACCTTTTGGCGGTGTAGCTCAGGTGGTTAGAGCGACGGTCTCATAATCCGTAGGTCGTAGGTTCGAGTCCTACCGCCGCCACCAAAATTCTTCGGCTTTCAATAGCTTCTGGCAAGGCAAAGTAGATTGTCGGCAGGGTCGCGCCTGCGGCGCAAGGCAGGATTCTTTAGCCGCTTTTACGGCACGACTGCCGTGCCCGGATACGTGTCTCAGCGTGGATGTGGATTCGTTCGTTATGGAAAGAATTGAGATGTGGCGCGGCGGACGGTGTGGACTCCCACCCTCAAGCAAAAGCGGCGAAGGATGGGGAACAAATACCGTGTCGTTTTACGTTTTTGGCGCGCTCGCTTCGCTGCTTTGAGTCCCAGAAAGCCAACCCCAGGCTTCCTGGGAGCAGCTGCGCGAGAGCCTACGGCGTAAGGAAGGATATTTTTCTTAGCTTACCCAGCCTTTTCGCTTCGCTCAGTCTGGGATAAATCCCAGACCTACCAAGTCGTTATTTTGCGCAAGCGCGCCTCGGGCCGCGCTGGGCAAACCTGTCGTCGCGCCTACGGCGCTTCATCTTGGTTGCCATGACAGTATTGCTTACCTTGTGTGACTCCAAGGTTGTGCTCTGATACGTGTCTTGACGTGGTGGAATGGTTCGTTGTGAAAAGAATCAGATGAGGTGTGGCGAACGGTGTGGAATCCACCTGCACAAAAGCGGGTGAAGGACAGGGTGCCGACGGGATGGTGAGTTAAAGAGAGAGCGGGAAAGGTGGGCCAACCGCCTGAACGTTATAAATCCCACCCTTTCGCGAAAGGGCGCGAAAGGCGTGGGACAGATAGTGGGGCTTCGCAACCGAATTTAGGCTGCTACCGACCTGAGGACGTTGATCTCATTGAACGTCGAGTGAAGAACTTCTGTCGTCTCCAGCTTCGGAGTGCCGTCGATTACATTCACCAGCGTCTTGAGCACATCGTTGTACGTCTTGCTGGCATACAGCTCTGCGTTTTTCTGCGTGTCCCACAGGCTGGTGGTAAGCACGTCTTTGCTTCCGGAAGTGGCAAACGTGATTTCGCCTTTAAATCCCTGCTGTTTGTTGAGCACGGGGATAATTTCTTTTTCGAAAGTGCGGCTGAATTCGGCGAACGTATTGGGCTTCAATTGGAATGAAATTTTGCGTACGAACATAATTAAACCTCCTCGGGTTTACGGTGAGGCTAAGGTAT
>JBAVUZ010000030.1:0-2131 GCA_049697035.1 Candidatus Angelobacter sp.
CAATGCCCAAGAGCCGTTTTTTCCCATTTGCTAACTGCTCGAGCCGAACCGCCGCGCGGTCAAAATGACGACGCCAAGACCGAGGAACAGACCGCCGCCCTCAAGGCGCGTGGACCAGGCATGCAGATGGTCGAATTCCGCATGGCCATCTGTTGACTCCATGGTCGAAGGGCTCGCTCGGAGTTCACGCATTCTCGGTGTGATCCCGAATTGCGAGACCACAGTGAAAGCAAGCATCAACACAATAAAAACATGGCTCAAAGCGAATGGCCTGAGTTGAACGTACTTTTGCCAGTTATAGAGCAGGGAAGCGATCAGAAAAACCACGCCGGAGACTAATCCCATCCAATGCAGCTTCCCTAGCGTCGCGTTCACAACGTCGCCCGCCAGTTTGGTTGTTGGGAGGACGCCAAACAGAGTCGGCGCCAGCACGAAGGCGAAAAAGATAATGCCGCCGATCCAGACGATCAGCGCCAGCAGCATGAGAAATCGAAGGAAAGACATGTCAGAGAAGTATAGCCATCCGAAGTTCCGAGCGTAGCGAGGAATCCCTATAGCCAACAAGATCTTGAGCGTAAAAAAATAAGAGGTGTCGCGGCTGCCCTCCAAAGGATTTCTGGTTATAGGGTTCCCTCACTGCGTTCGGGATTTCAGAAGCATTTCTGATTATAGGGTTCCCTCCCCGTTCGCTTCGCTCAGGGTCGGGATTACACAGAAAAAATCTAAACCGGGACCGGCACCGACTGAACAATGTCGCGGAGAATATTGTCGCCCTGATCGGACTTCTTCAGCGTGGAAGAGTAACGGGCGTTGACCACCACGCGATGCGAGAAGACCGGCACGACGAGCTGCTTGAAGTCGGCTGGCGTGGCAAAGCGGCGGCCTTCAAGATACGCCATGGCCTGCGCGGCGCGGTAGAGCATAAGCGATCCGCGCGGAGAAACGCCCAGGGAAAGCGTTTCAATCTCGCGCGTCTTCTTGACGATTTCAAGCGCGTAATCCACCAATGAATCGTCCACTTTTACCTGCGTAACTTCATCCTGCATGGCGATAATGTCCGCGCCGGTAGCGACGGGCTTTACGGAATCCAGGCGGGCCGCGCCGGCTTCAGAGCGCAGGATCTCGCGTTCGTTATTGCCCTGCGGATAGCCCATGCGGACGCGCAGCAGAAAACGGTCAAGCTGCGATTCCGGCAGCGGATACGTGCCGTGGTGCTCAATGGGATTCTGCGTGGCAATCACCAGAAAAGGCTGCGGCAATGGATGCGAATTGCCGTCCATGGTAACCTGGCCTTCATTCATGGCTTCAAGAAGGGCAGACTGCGTCTTGGGCGTGGTGCGATTTATTTCATCGGCCAGCAGTACATTGGTAAAAATCGGGCCAGCCTTGAATTCAAACTGGCTTTCTGACGCCGAGAAGACCGAGATGCCCAGCACGTCCGATGGCAGCATGTCACTGGTGAACTGGATCCGCTGAAAGCTGCAATCGAGCGCCCGTGAAAGAGCGTGGGCGAGCGTGGTCTTGCCGACGCCGGGTACGCCTTCAATCAGCAGGTGGCCGCGCGCGAGCACCGAGACCAGGGCCAGGCGCAACACTTCATCATTGCCGCGGATGATGGTGCGCAGCGATTGCTCAATAGCCGCCGCTCGGGCGCTGGTGCTGGTGGTGGAAGACTTAATTTCAGTGGAAGCCATCGACTTGGGTTCTATTGTATCGCTGTATCGCACGCTAAGGAGTCCGTTTCCTTACCACTATGCGGTGATTCCGCCGGTTGCTCAAGCAACGAAAGGGCTGATACTTATGCCCAAAGTAACCTGAGAGCGGTCCTAAGTAGATCGCACGAGCGCGGGAAAATTGCGCGGAAATGAAAAATCGGATCTGAAGGCTAGCGCCGTGGCTGCGGTACAGGATTTTTTGCGCGCGCTTCGCTGCGTTGAGTCCCGTCGAGCTAAAAAAGCGAGCTCGCCGGGAGCAGCTGCGCGCGAGCCTGCGGCGCAAGGAGATGTTCTTTCAAGTCCTTTACGGCACGGCTGAAGCCGTGCCCTGACACTTGTCACGTGGACCGAAGCGCGTGAGGAATAGTGAAGCGTTACCCGGCAATCAGGCGGGTATGGGATACAGCAAGTAATTT
>JBAVUZ010000031.1:0-2509 GCA_049697035.1 Candidatus Angelobacter sp.
CCTCCTCCGTGTTCCTCTGTGTCCTCTGTGGTAAAAAAGAATGTGGCCAACGGAATCAAATCCTTCTTCCTCAATGGACCCGTGGGACGGCTTGAGGCCCTGCTGAATCAGGGCCAGCCAGACGCGACACACGCGGCGCTGGTCTGCCATCCGCATCCTTTATTCGGCGGCACCATGCACAACAAAGTCGTCTACCACGCCATGAAAACGCTGAGCGGCTTTGGCTTCCCGGTACTGCGCTTCAATTTTCGCGGCGCGGGTTTGAGTGATGGCGAGCATGATCGCGGACATGGCGAGCAGGAAGATGTGCGCGCGGCACTCAACTGGCTCGATTCCGCGTTTCACCTGCCCATGATCTTCTGCGGGTTTTCTTTTGGCGCAGCGACAGGACTACGCGTCGGCTGCGACGACCAGCGCGTGGTTGGATTGATCTCGCTGGGAACGCCGGTGGGCGTAGAAGGCCGCGCTTACACCTACAAGTACTTGCCGGATTGCACACGTCCAAAGCTTTTTGTCAGCGGGTCGCGCGACCAGTACGGCCCGCCTGAGAGTTTGAAGAAAGTTGTTGAGGCTGCTCCGGAGCCGAAAGAGATGGTAATCGTGGAAGGCGGGGACCATTTTTTTGAAGGCCATCTGCCGGAGATGCAGGCTGCCATTCATTCGTGGGTGAGCAGGCTGTTCGCGCCGGACCGGCAGGCGGAAGCCAGCTAATGTCGATTGCCCACAGCATGCGTTCCGCGGCGCGCGAAATTTTTCTTCACGCCTTGTCCGAGGCCAGCATCGAAAAAGCCTTTGATCGCCAGGTGCATTACCAGCGCGGCGTGCTGCGCGTGTGCGAAGACCTTTATGACCTTAAGTCCTACAGCCGCGTGGTGTCGATTTCTTTTGGCAAGGCGGCGCATCGCATGGCAGAGATTCTTGCTCGTCAGGTCGGCGCAACGGTGGAAGGCATCATCGTTGATCCCAACCAGCATCCTTACCAGCTTGCGGGATATCGCTATTTTGCCGGTGGCCATCCGCAGCCGAATGAAGAATCCGTGCGGGGGGCCGAGGCAATTTTGAAAACGCTGGGCGCTCTGAACCCGCAGTCGCTGGTCATCTTTCTGGTAAGCGGCGGCGGATCGGCGGCCGTGGAAAAACCAATGGACTCGGAGATCACGCTACCCGATCTGGTCGCGACGTATAAAGCGCTCGTCAATTCCGGAGCGCCCATCGCGAAGATCAACGCAATACGCAAGCATCTTTCCGCAGTCAAAGGTGGACGGATGACCCAAGCCGCGAACGGCGCGCAGCAGGTCTCTATCATGGTTTCTGACGTGCCGGAGAACGCGTTGGATTCTCTCTCCTCCGGGCCAACCATGCCCGACACCAGCACGGTGGAAGATTGCTACCGCATTGCGCATGAGCACAACATGCTGCCGGATTTTCCCGCATCGGTACGCGAACTGTTTGAGCGGCGCGCTTTGGATGAAACGCCCAAGCAGGACGATGCGGCGTTTGTCCGCTCGCGATGGTGGAAAGTGCTGTCGAATGAGACGGCGGAAAAGGCGGCTGCCGCGGCTGCAGCAAGACACGGCTTTGCCGTGGAGATCGACCATAGCTGTGACGACTGGGATTACGCGCGCGCGGCGGATTATCTGCTGGATCGTCTGCGCAATTTGAAAACACATGTCGCGAAGGTCTGCATTATTTCCGGCGGTGAGGTCACCGTGAAGGTCCGGGCCAACGCCGGCGCAGGCGGACGCAACCAGCACTTTGCTCTTTACTGCGCGCAGAAGATTGCTGGAGAAAACATCGCGGTGCTGAGTGCCGGGACAGATGGCATCGACGGCAACAGCCCGGCGGCAGGGGCAATGGCCGATGGCACGACTCTGGAACGATCACAAAAGGCGGGGCTTGATGTGACTGCGCACTTCAATGGCTTCAATTCATTCCCATTGTTTGAAAAGCTGGGCGATTCGATCCACACCGGGCCGACAGGAAACAACGTAAGGGATTTGCGGGTACTGCTGGCGTGGTAATGTTCCCATCCCGAGCGCAGCGAAGGAACCCTATCGTGTCCAATGAGGCGGAGGTCGAGTGTTGAAGAATATGGCGTGTCTGCGAGCAATTGCTTGTGGTCCCCGGTATTGCTCGCTGCAATAGGGCCCCCTCCCCTTTGCCAAGCTCAGAGTCGGGATTTCAGAAAAACATTCTTACCCAACCTTCCTTACCAACTGCAACACCACGTACAAATGATGCGATTCATGCACCAGAAAGAACTCCAGCCACAGTAACAAACTCATCTCGCCAAACTTGGGGTGAACTCCGGTGCGCGCAAAATCTTCTTCACTCAGTGAGCGCAGTCGGGCCATAAGTTTGGCTCGCATGGAAGAAATTCGCACTAAAGCAATTCCATAGTTACTGTATCCCGTAGCCGCAGTGGCGGAAATAGGCACGAGCATTTTCGGGAGTGATGGCGGCGATGGCGTGCCCCACCGCAGGCTCAAGCTGCTCCAGCAGTCGCGCC
>JBAVUZ010000032.1:0-4077 GCA_049697035.1 Candidatus Angelobacter sp.
GGCCAGCAGTGACCCGATGGCCAAACCCAGGCCGCTCTGCCAGGTGAATAGCAGCGCCGCGGCGAGCGTTCCAGCCACGCTGAGCACAATCGCAACCCGCAGAATCCTGCGGTAGGCGCCGGAAAGACGCTCTTCCATGGCCGGATCAGGCGGCGTTTGCTCAATGGGAGCGGAGTCGATTTCCTGGTCGGGTATTGCGTCTTCAGGTGGCGTGTTCATGATTCCTTACTGGACTGGATGATGCCGCGAATAAGTTGCGCAAAGCCCGCAATACACCCGACAAAGAGACCTGCCAGGGTAATCCATGTGGTATTGAGCCACCGATCCAGCAGGTGGCCGATGATCAGACCGGCAATAATTCCGGCGGGCAAGACGAAACCCAGACTGCTGTAACGGCCAATCTGTCGCCAGATGTTCTCTTCTTTTGGATTTTTGTTTTCCGGTGGCGAATCGGGCATGAGGCAAGTCTAGCAGCCGCGCTGCGGAAACAGAATGGCTCCAACGTCGCCCTCTTTGTCCCAAAACGGCATGCATCCCGCCAGCTTGGCTATAATCAAATATTGGTCATTGGACTATGGCGCAGATTGCTCTCCATCCCTGGCTGCACGTTCCTGAAGGCCGCACGGGCACATATAACGGCGCGCAGACAGCGCTCAGCTTTGGCGATCCCACGGCAGAGCTGGCGGCGTTGCGCTCGGGCTGCGGCGTGTTTGCGCTGGGGTGGCGCGGCAGGATCAATGTAAGCGGCAAAGACCGTGTACGCTGGCTGCACAATATGGTCACCAACAATGTGCGCGATTTGCCGGTCAATCGCGGAAATTACAATCTTGTGCTGAACGCACAGGGCCGCATCCTGGGCGATATGTATATCTACAATCGCGGCGAGTCTTTTGCGCTTGAGACCGATGCCGGCCAGGTGCAAACGCTGAGCAATGCCATGAAGCGCTTCATCATCATGGATAAAGTTGAACTCGTTGAGATAGGCGCGGATTCCGTCTCAGTTGGCGTTTGCGGTCCGAAAGCGGAATCGGTCCTGGCTGCTGGTGGAATCGGGGCCAGCGATATGCAGCCGCTGGAAGTGCGGGACGTGGGAGCTGACGATGTAGCAGCGACTCTGATCCGCGGTCCGGAACAAAAACCGGGTTGGTTTGAGCTCTGGCTGGATCCCAACAAAGCGCAGGAGTTGTGGAATTTGCTGCAGAAGGCCGGCGCGAAACCTGTGGGAGCACAAGCGCTGGAGATGTGGCGAGTTCTGCAGGGCATTCCGAACTATGGGCAGGACATTCGTGATCGCGACTTGCCGCAGGAAACGGAACAGACCCAGGCGCTGAACTTCACCAAGGGCTGTTACATTGGGCAGGAGATTGTGGAGCGCATACGGTCGCGCGGACAAGTGCATCGCAAGTTTACCGGCTTTGTCTTTGGTGACCGAGTACCCGCACTGAGGAAATACGAATCAGAAGGACGCGCGCTGGCGGAGATTACCAGCATTGCCAAGGTACCCACAGCGGCAGGTCCAATAATATTGGGCTGGGCTCCGTCCGGCGTGAAGCGATTGCAGCAGGACCAAAGATTGCATTAGACGGCGTTGAAGCCACAGCAGTGGACTTGCCGTTTGAAATCTAAATAACTTTTGACGACTAAAAAAGAATGAGGACTGAATGGCTGAGAAAAAGGCAGAGTTTGTAGTAACAGATCGCCGCAGGTTTGGGACGGAAGGCGAACCGCGGCCCGAAGCACAAGTAGCAGAAGAGGAAAAGCCAGCGGCAAAGCCACCCGTAGCCCAGGCCACGCCTACGCCGGCAAAACCTGCACCACCGACATCGGCGCCACCAAGCCAGAGCGCGCAGACGCAGGTACAGCCGGGACCGCCAGAAGCCGGGCAAGAAGAAGAGATGTCACCGCCGCCGACAGACGAAGAGCAGCATCAGCAGAGCGAGGCGTATAAGGAATCCGGCAAGAAAATTGACGACATGATTGCGGCCGCGGGCAAAGCGCCCCAGGGCGTACCGATGGAGATGAATTTTGAGCGCGTGATTGAATCGTTTTACATGAGCGCGCTGATCCAGATGGGAGCCATCCGGCAGGACAACGAGCCGCCCCGCGTGGACATTATCGGCGCGCGGCAGACAATTGATTCATTGGCTGTTCTGCAGGACAAGACGAAAGGCAATCTTACCGATCGCGAAAAAACGCTGCTGCAGAATGTGCTGTTTGAGCTGCGGATGGCTTTTATTGAAATCACCAACGCGGTTGCAACTTCCGCCACCAAGCCCGGAGCCATGCCGCCGGGAGCTATGCCGCCACTCGATATAAAATGAAGGCGACTTTAACCGTGCTGGGCAGCGGAACGTCCATGGGCGTTCCCACCATCGGGTGCGACTGCCGCGTATGCACGTCGGACGATCCGCATGACCGGCGACTGCGCCCGTCTGTGCTGGTGGAATACGACGGCCACACGGTGCTGATCGATAGCACGCCGGATTTTCGCGAGCAGGCAATTCGCGAAAAGATCAAACGGCTCGATGCTGTCCTTTATACGCACGCGCACGCAGACCACATACTGGGCCTGGACGACATACGCCCGCTCAGCTTCCGGCGTGAAGGCAAGATTCCTCTCTACGCGCATGCTTCCGCGGCGGACAGCCTGGAAGATATCTTCCGTTACATTTTTAAGTCTGATTACAAGTTCGGCGGGATCGCGCGGGTGGAGATGAACCGATTTAACGGCGTGGTGGAACTTTTTGGCGCGAGCTTTGAGCCGGTTGAGATTATCCATGGCGAAGCGATAATCCACGGCTTCCGCTTTGGCTCGGCGGCCTACCTTACAGACTTCAGCGAGATTCCCGCGGCGTCAAAAGAACGGCTGCGCGGGCTGGACATATTGTTTCTGGACGCGCTGCGTCACCGTCCGCATCCCACGCATTCAACGGTTGAGAACTCACTCAAGCTGGTGGAAGAACTTAAGCCGCAACGAGCTTTCTTTACACATATCTCCCACGATCTGCCGCACCGCGAAACGAACAAGACCCTGCCGGAGCACGTGCGCCTGGCGCATGACGGGCTGAAGCTGGAGTTCCAGATCGCATGAGAATATTCCGCTCGCTGGAAGAAGTGCCCGCAGATTTTGGACCAACGATTCTGAGCGTAGGAAATTTTGATGGAATCCATTGCGGGCACCTGAGCGTGCTGAAAGAAGTGACGGAGCGCGCCCGCCGGAACCACAGCAAGGCCATGGCGGTGACGTTTGAGCCGCATCCGTTCCGCATTCTGCGTCCGGACATGACGCCGCGACTGATTACGCCGCTGGCAAAGAAAGAAGCGTTGCTGGGGCAGACCGGACTGGACGCTCTGCTGGAAATTCCCTTTACCCGCGATTTTTCCATGACCACGCCGGAAGAGTTTGCCCGCGATATTCTTGCCGGCAAATTGCGCGCAAAAGAAGTGCATGAAGGCGATAATTTTCACTTTGGCCACAATGCCCAGGGCACTACCGCCAGCCTGAAAGATCTGGGCAAACAGTTTGGCTTTAACGTGCGCGTCTACCCGGTAATGATGGTGCGCGGCATCCCGGTTTCCAGCAGCCAGATTCGCAGGCTCCTGCTGGCGGGCAAGGTCAGTATGGCGCGGCGGCTGCTGGGACGCGTGTTCAGCATTACCGGCGCTCCAGGACGGGGCCGCGGATATGGCCACAAATACACTGTGCCAACGATCAACCTTAGCCGCTATGACGATCTGGTTCCCGGCAACGGCGTCTACCTGACACGCACGCGCGTGGACAGCGAGACTTTTAATTCCGTCACCAACGTGGGGCTGCGGCCCACGTTTGGCGACGAGTCTTTTGCCATCGAAACTCATTTGCTTGATTTCCATCCGTTGGACGTGACGGCGCAGACGGAAGTAGAGATTTCATTCCTGAAATGGCGCCGGCCAGAGATCAAGTTCCCTTCGATTGAGGCATTGAAGGCGCAGATCGGTGAAGACGTGCGGAGGGCGCAGAGGTATTTTGGGTTGGTGGAGAAGACGAGCATCGCTACGAAAATCGCAAAACATTAACTACAAAGGACACGAAAGAAC
>JBAVUZ010000033.1:0-9707 GCA_049697035.1 Candidatus Angelobacter sp.
GCGCGACTGCTGGAGCAGCTTGAGCCTGCGGTGGGGCACGCCATCGCCGCCATCACTCCCGAAAATGCTCGTGCCTATTTCCGCCACTGCGGTTACGGGATACAGTAACTATGGAATTGCTTTAGGCGTCGAAGTAGAATTTTGATTTTCTTATACTTCCAGAGTACCTGCCTAGCCTCATCGAGCAAAAAATGCTGAATGCGGGAACGGCTGTAACTGCTTGAAAAGGTTTGGCGTCCCCGACGGGATTTGAACCCGTGTTACCGCCGTGAAAGGGCGATGTCCTAGGCCGGGCTAGACGACGGGGACGCGTGCAGGCGGGATCGAATCATCCGCATTCGAATTCAGCGTAGTTTAAATTCAAATCAATCTCTTGCTTGCCAATGATTTTCGATCTGATTCTAACCTGCTGGACTGCCATTTGATAGTAGCAGCGGCAGAAAGGCTGTGTCAAAAGAAGCAGACAGCCGGTGGTGTCCTAATTAGGACACTACCAGAATGCCCGTGTCAAAGAAATGGACGGCGCAAGACCTGCTTCTATTCCTCCTGGCTCAAGTCCGCCCTGGAGAACTAAAAATTGGTAAAGTAGAGGCATGAGCTTTAGCAAAGGAAATTGCAGGAGCCGGACCGCATGACTTCGCGGACGGCTGTTGTTCTGGGCGCCTCAGGACTGGTTGGCGGCTATTGCCTGCGCGCGCTGGTCGACGATCCGGATTATACGAGGGTGCTCACGTTCGGGCGCAGAGAGTTGCCATCACTTACCCGGGCCAAGGTTGCGCAACGTGTGGCCGATTTGGCGACACTTTCTGTGGAAGATTTTCAAGGCGCACAAGACGTGTTCTGCGCGCTGGGGACCACGATTCGCAAAGCCGGATCGCAGGCCGCGTTCCGCCACGTTGATATGGAGTTGCCGTTGCGGGCTGCTCAACAAGCAGTTCTGGCCGGTGCGGAACAGTTTGTTGTGGTGTCGTCAGTGGGCGCTGATCCGGCCAGCAAAAATTTCTATCTCCGTACCAAAGGAGAGATGGAAAGGGAACTGGCCAAGTTGCCCTTCAAGGCGCTGCATATTCTGCGTCCGAGTCTGCTCATTGGCAAGCGCGCGGAGTTCAGGCTGGGCGAAACCATCGGCATGAAGATTGCTCCTGTTTTGGATCTGCTCACGTTCGGGCCGTTAAGAAAATATCACTCCATGCAGGCGGAAATCGCCGGCAAAGCGATGGCGGCTGCCGCAAAATCCGGAAAAAGCGGAACCTTGATTTATGAGTTCGATCCCATCGTCACTCTCGCTGCTTAACTCAGCATCAATCGATAGCAAGTTGCTAACCGCATCTGTTTCTTAAACGTCACTCTTCTTGACGATGGCTGATAGCACGATTAGGCTTCTCTGCGCCACTCCTTGGAGGGATTGTGACACGAGTGTTTTCTCTTTCTGCATCTTTGCGGTCTGCCGTTTTATTTACCTCGATATTCATGGCAGTTTCTCCGCTCATGGCGCAATCGGCGCCGCCAGCCCAGCCAGCCGTACTCAAGCCGGGTGACAACCTTGTAGTGGAAAATATCCCCCCGGTACCGGCGGCGATTGCGGAAAAGGCCAATCAATACGGCGAGTTTCGTTCGGCCACATTGCAGGATTGGCATCCCACGAAGCGAGAGATGCTTATTGGAACACGCTTTGCCGATGTTCCGCAGATCCATATGGTCAAGATGCCCGGCGGTGATCGCACGCAGCTTACGTTTTTTCCAGACCGCACCGGCGGCGGCCACTTTGGCCCCAAAGGCGATTACTTTACGTTTTCTAAAGACATCGGTGGCGGCGAGTGGTTCCAGATTTACCGCTATGACATTGCCAATGGCAACGTGACACTGCTGACCGACGGAAAGTCCCGCAACGGGGGCCGCAGCTTTGCTCACAATGACAACCGCATCGCTTACAATTCCACTCGCCGCACGGGGAAAGACACGGATATCTGGATCATGGACCCAACCGATCCCAAGTCAGACAAGATGCTCCTGCAATTGGAAGGCGGCGGCTGGAGCGTGGCGGACTGGTCGCCCGATAACAAGAAGCTGCTGGTGGTGGAGGAAGTCTCAGCCAACCAAACTTATCTCTGGCTCGCGGACGTTGCTACCGGAGAGAAAAAGCCGCTAACGCCAAAAGCTGATGGAGTAGAAATTGCCTACAGTGGTGGTCCATTCAGCAAAGATGGCAAAGGTTTTTACACGGCAACTGATCGTGATTCTGAATTCCAGCGTCTGGCGTATTTTGACCTGGCCACCATGAATCCCACGTATCTAACGACGGACATCAAGTGGGACGTGGATGAAATAGCTCTTAGTGAAGATGGAAAAACGCTCGCATTCGTCACCAATGAAGACGGCATCAGCAAGCTTTATTTGATGAACACGGCAACGCGCCAATACCACCCTGTCCCGGGTATTCCCACCGGCTTGATCGGCGGGCTGAATTTTCACAAGAACAGCCGTGACCTGGGATTTGTACTCACCAGCGCCAGATCCACTGCCGATGTTTACTCCGTTGACGTGACCACAAACAAACTTGAACGCTGGACTGCGAGCGAAACCGGTGGCCTGAATACTGCTGCTTTCGCTGAGCCACAGCTGATTAAGTGGCAGACGTTTGACGGCAAGACCATTTCCGGCTTCCTTTATATGCCGGAGGCCAAGAAGTTTCCCGGCAAGCGCCCGGTGATGGTGAACATTCATGGTGGTCCGGAAGGGCAGTACCGCCCCGGATTTCTGGGCAGGAATAACTATTATTTAAATGAACTAGGCGTCGCTTTGATCTTTCCCAACGTACGCGGATCAACAGGATACGGCAAGACTTTCCTTAAGCTCGATAACGGCATCAATCGCGATCACACACATAAAGACATTGGCGCGCTGCTGGACTGGATCGGCAAGAATTCCGCGCTCGACTCCGGCAAGATCATGATTACCGGCGGAAGTTACGGTGGCTATATGACGTGGGCTGTCGCGTACGAATACAACGACAAGATCTGCTGCTCATTACCGATCGTCGGCCCGTCCAACCTGGTGACGTTGCTGGAGCACACAGAGGCTTATCGCCGCGATTTGCGGCGCGTGGAGTATGGCGATGAGCGCGACCCCAAAATCCGCGAGTACCTGGAGAAGACTGCGCCGCTCAACAACTCAGAAAAAATTCGCAAGCCGGTCTATGCCGTGGTTGGGAAGAACGATCCCCGCGTGCCATGGACAGAGTCGCGACAAATGCTGGACAAGCTGAAGAGCAATGGAATCCAGACTTGGTTCCTGATGGCCAATGATGAAGGCCACGGTTACGCGAAGAAGAAAAACCAGGATTTTCTTTTCTACTCGACAATTCTGTTTGTCCAGCAATTTCTGCTGGGCCAGCAGAATGGGGCAAGTGGAACGCAATAGGCAAAATTAAAACTGGGCCGCCCGGGAGCGGCCCATTACGCTCTTCAGCTTAGTTAATCGGACTTGCCTGGAAAGTCGCACCACACTTCTTTGGTTTATAGGTGCTGATATCGCCGGAAACCATGGAGTTATTGTTGCACTCCAACGCAAGGTTTCCGTTGCCTGTGATGGTGTCATTGGCGGCGAACTTAAGAACGGACATGGTATTCAAAACAATGCCGTCATCGGTATTGTTGTTGATGGTGTTGCCACCCAGGCTGTTCAGCAGGGAACTCAGATCAACCAGCACACCCACGCCGGTGTTGCCGGAGACGTCGATGCCTCCATCCAAGTAGCCGTCAGAATGGTCGGTGATTTCGATTCCACCTTTGCCATTGCTGTCAATTTTAGTTGCGCCGGCCCATTCGCAGTGGCTGGTTTCGCCGCAATGCACGCCGGTTCCGGCATTGGATGAGATAGTTCCATCCGACATGATGACAGTGCTGGTGTGGATCACTTCCAGTCCAAATGGGCCTTGATTTCCGAGGATGCGGTTGTCGCCGCTGATATCGGCTTCAGCGCTGTTGGCAACAGATACGCCTACGCTGCCGTTGTTGCTGATTACATTCTCGGTGCCGGGAGTTACACCATCGCCGCCGTTCAGAATCAAGTGCCCAGTGGACACGGCGATACCAATACGGCCGTTGTTCGTTACCGTGGTGCCGGTGACGTCGCTATCCACATAAAACGTTCCGCCGCCCACGCTGATTCCTGAGCGCGTGCTGTTTTTGACTGTGCTGTCGGCAATATGGACCAGTGAATCGATGCTGGTAAGGCCGATACCCAGGCTGTTCTGGATTGTGACGCTGGTGAGATCCACCCGGGAATTGTCATTGATCAGCGCGCCGCGGCCGCCATCGAAAGTGATGCTCTGGATTCCCACTCTCTGTGATGCATCGATGGCCAGCCGATGTCCACTAGCATTTCCCGGCACTACTGTAGCCGTTGGATTGCCGAAGATCGTCAGGTCGGTACGGCCAAACATCACCACATTTTCATGGCATGTGCCGACGACCGAAATGCTGTTTGGTCCTGCTGCAGGCAGCGAAGCCAGGGCTGCGGTGATCGTTGTGAAAGCGCCCGGCGTAGCTCCGCTGCAATCCACCGTTGCGCCGGCCGCAAATGCCAGGCTCGACGGCAGAAGTGCAGCCAATAGACAAATAGACAGTACTTTGTATCCGGAAGAACAGATTTTCATAATCCTTATCCCTCGCACTTCTTGAGTTGTTAGTTTGAAAAAAATTAGGGGGAAGAACACTTTACCTTGGCAAAGTTGCATTGCCAATCATGTAGTGCAATGAATCGGAAAAATGTTTCAAAAGAACAAAAAAGAAATGAGTGAAATTTTACACACTTGTGTATGCAAAAGATTGCTAGGATCGGCGTACCCGGGGCAGAAACACTGGAAAACCCGATATTCGTGCATGAGAGCAGGCAGATTTGTAGTCTTGTTCAGTCGTGATTGGGTCAACCTCGGGAGGAAACTATACAGGAAAGCTTGAAAGCTCCGCGTTTGAACCGCAAAGCACTACGCCAACCCTCTCTCCCGGATGAGGTTTGTAAACGCTGGAAAGAAGAGCCGCAAAAGCGGTAGCGCCGCCGGGCTCCGCGATCAAGCGCAATTGCTGCCATAGCGCGCGTTGGGCTTCAATAATCTGCTCGTCGCTGACCAGCAATGACTGCGTTACAAATTTCTGCGCGATCGGAAACATTAACTCGCCCACGCGACGAGCGCCGAGAGAGTCCGCGGCAACACCTCCGGTCTCAACATCGATCACCTGACCAGCCGCGAGCGACTTATGCAACGTAGGCGCGCGTTCCGGCTCAACGCCGATCACACGCACACGTTCCTGATACCAAGCGGCCACGCCGCCTATCAGTCCGCCGCCGCCCACGGCAATCAGCACAGAATCCAGGCCGCGCACCTGCTCTTCCAGTTCCATGCCAAGCGTTCCCTGGCCAGCAAGCACACGCGCATCGTCATATGCATGGATTGCCACTGCGCCGGTTTCCAATGCGCGTTCCTTGCTTGCGGCAAGCGCCTCTGAGTAGCTGTTGCCAGTAATGGTGATGGCAGCGCAGTACTGCTTCAGCCGGTCAACCTTATTTTTGGGCGTGATTACTGGAACAAAAATTTCCGCGCGATGCCCAAGCTTATGTGCCGCATAGGCGACGGCCGCACCGTGATTTCCGCCAGAAGCCGCAATCACGCCGGTCTCACCGATATGAGAACTCAGAAGGCAGTTGAACGCGCCGCGCGGCTTGAAGGAGCCGGTATGCTGAAGGCATTCCAACTTGAAGAAAATCCTGGCATCAATGCCGAAGGCCTTTTCTTCCAACGCGAGTACCGGAGTGCGGCGGGCGTGAGTAGCGATCCGTCGGCCTGCATCCTGAATTTCAGTGCGAGATATCATTCGGCTTTGCGTGACTTGGTTTGACTGCTCAATGTGGCGACGGGTGGCTTGGGCTGATCATCCACTAGCAGACGGAAGATATCAGGTCGCGAGTAATGGCCAACAGCGTCGAAATCAAATTTGGCCTTGGGCAAAAGGCCGCGATCTAGTTCAGCCACCAGGATCGACTCATCTTCAAAGTTCGGGCCCGCCAGAAATTCACCGAAAGGACTGACGATGCAGCTTCCGCCACGAGAAAGCACCGTATCGGGTTTTTCTCCAAATGCTGTTGCATAATTTTTGGGGAAGTCGCGGCGGCGGTTGAACTGGTTGCAGCCCAGAACAAAACAGCGGCCCTCGGTGGCAATATGCTGCATGGTCGCAGACCATGTTGGGCGATGGTCAGCGGTCGGAGCACAATAAATTTCAATACCCTGGGAATACATGAACGTGCGCAACAGCGGCATGTAGTTCTCCCAGCAGATTACCGCGCCCAGTTTGCCCAGCGGAGTGTCAAAGACTGGCAGAGTCGAACCGTCGCCATATCCCCAGATCAGCCGCTCAGAGGCCGTGGGCATAACCTTGCGATGCTTGCCCAGAAATGTTCCATCAGGCGCGAAGAAGAGGACGCAGCAATAGAGCGTGCCTCGCTCGCGTTCAATCACACCCATCACCAGATAGACAGAATTGGTGCGCGCCGCTTTGCGCAGTGCATCAACCGTTGGGCCTGGGACTTCCACGGCGCTTTCAAAGTATCGCTTAAAGTCTTCCCGGCCCACGTCCGTGCGCCAGCCCACAACGGCGCCAAAGTCGAGCCCCCGAGGGTAGCCGGAGATAAAAGCTTCTGGGAAGAGTACAAGTTTAGCGCCTTGCTTTGCCGCATCCCGCGTTAGGTCCAAAGCTTTGGCCAGTGTTCTTTTGCGGTCAAACGCAACGGACGCAGCCTGAACCACGGCCACGGTCACCGCGCTGCTAATCGGCTCTTGTTTGGCAGAACGCTTCATGAGCGACGAAAAACTATAACAGCAAATATCGGGTTATCGCAGGCCCCTGTCATCCCACTCCCGAGCTGCTGCTTGCATCCTTTATATATGCATTTATATATGCATTGTTGGAAAGTCTAATGAATGAACCATAGGTTAGGTTTAAAAGCCTATTTTTATCAGACACTTACAACAATTTTGTTCGACAAATCAATGCGGTGATAGGACAATAGCAAGGTATCGCTTCCGGAGCTCGGGTAAGTGTCTTTTAAGCCAGATCGATTGGGTCGGCGTGTCTCAGTTTTTTGCGGCGCGATGGCACTCTTCTGTCTGTTCTCCGTAAGCGCCTTTGCCCAAAGCGCTTCACCCGATACTTCCCAGCCAATTGATGCGACTGGCGGCTTTCTCCAGCGAGAAGGCGCACAGCCGAAGTTTGAAGGCGCCAGCAAACTTTCTCCTGACGCGCGCCTTGCCCTGACGCAGGGACGTATTTTTAGTGTTCCCCATTTTTCAGGATCGTTTGAATCGCAGGAAAAAGCGTATCCCTTCACGATGGTAGGCACAAAACCTCAATCGAATGCGACGACCCAAATTCCGGTGCAGATCATTCCTATTTCACTGTTCTTTGAAGAATTTGTGGATGAACATGGCTCGCCAATCGTGCTCGATCCCGGAGCCATTGTTCCGCGAGTGCAGGCGTCTCCCAATTTCCACGACGCTCAGTATGCAACGGGAACCACGCAATTCGCCGATGCCGTGCAGAGAGCGCAATTCGATGCTATCGCCGCCAAGGATTGGCACACGCTTCTTAAGGCACCGAAAATCCTTAAGCCGCTGAGGATCGCTGTGCCGCGAGGAGATGCCAGGGTTTACCGCAATCCCAGCACCGGCGTGGTGTACGCGATTGTGGACACTGATTTTTTTCTTTCGCAGCTGAATACCATGATCCAGATGGCAAATCTTTCGCCGGACGCGCTGGCCATCGCCCTCACTTCAAATGTCTTTCTTGCGCCGCAGAAAGACATCAAGAAATGCTGCGTGCTCGGCTTCCATACTTCGTTTGACGTAGGCGAGATGGCGCAAATCAGGTTTGTCCAGACGTTCATTTGGGCAAGCTGGGTGGACCAGGGCATTCTGGGTCCCGGCCTGGCAGACGTTACGCCTATGAGCCACGAAATTTCTGAATGGATGAACAATCCATTTGGCACGAATGCCGTTCCAGCATGGCAGGTGCCCAACTCGACTGGATGCCAAAGCAATCTTGAGACAGGTGATCCCCTGGCCCTGATGCCTGATGCCGGATACCCGGTTTTGATCGATGGATTTACTTACCATCCGCAGAACCAGGTTTTAATGCAATGGTTTCAGCGCGGGGCGACATCTGACGCGTTTGAAGGAGCTTTCAGCTTTCCCGACCAGAGCATCATGACCTCACCTTCGCAGGCCTGCCCAGTCCGTTAGTTGTCTGCTTCATAGTTCCGCGCACATCTCATACAATTTCCTTGACGCAGGTTTTGTTCATGTCATCCAGAGGAGGCATGCTGCGCGGTCCCGGGATGATAACGTCCTGCGCTTGCGCAGCACGCCACCATCCCGCGGGGATGGACCGCTGCTCTTCGAGCAATGGGGTCTCCCTTGGAGGAAACGGGAGTACTTCTGTTGATAGAACGCCCCATGGCGAAAAAGTTTGCAAAATAATTTGTGACGATCGGCTTTTGAGTTATTGATTTCCCGCCGGCCGATTCTCGCACGGCAACAACTTTCCTTTACAATCGCCGTGAACTTAAGGAGCAAGTTTGAGCGCTCTCACCGCCTTCGGACTATTCGCCGTTACGGCGATGCTGGTCTTTTATGCGCTGGAAAAGCGCAGCCCATGGTTCATCTTCTGCTTCGCTCTTGCCTGTGTGCTGGCTTCCGTCTACGGCTTTCTGCAAGGCGCATGGCCGTTTGGCGCGGTAGAAGCCGTGTGGTCAGTGGTGGCGCTCAGACGCTGGTGGCTGGCGCGGCCAGGAAATAACAATTAGCTGCCTGACTCGAATCACAAGACAGTTTGTGGTGTTCCTATTAGAATGATCACGACAAAAACGAGGTGACAGATGCGGAAACAAATCGCAATACTACTTGCTGTGGCGTGCCTGGGCGCAGGCTCAGTGAAGGCTTTTGCGCCGGCGCAGTATCAGGTGAAGCAGAAATATGTTCTCGGCGGCGAGGGCGGCTGGGACTATTTAACTTTTGATCCGGCAGGGAAGCGTCTCTTTATTTCACGTGGCACACACGTGATGGTGGTGGACCCTTATAAAGGTTCCGTGATCGGCGATATTCCTGACACGCCGGGAGTCCACGGCATTGCGCTGGCGCAGGATTTAGGCAAGGGCTTCACCAGCAATGGTCGTGAAAACAGCGTGACCGTATTTGACTTGAAGACCTTGAAGCAGACTGCCAAGACCAAGATCGACGGCGAAAATCCTGACGCCATCCTCTATGATCCGTCGTCCAATCGCGTATTTACCTTTAATGGCCGCAGAAAAAACGCCACGGTAATCGATGCCACGAACGACAAGGTCGTAAGCACTATTCCGCTCGACGGCAAACCGGAATTCGGCGTCGCTGACGGCAAGGGCGGAGTCTTTGTAAATATTGAAGACAAGAGTGAGTTGACCAGCATCGACGCTAAAAAGGCGACCGCTATAAAGACCTGGCCGCTGGCGCCTTGCCAAGAGCCCAGCGGATTGGCCATGGACCAGAAGCACCGCAGGTTGTTTGCCGGCTGCGACAACAAGATGATGGCTGTGGTAGATGCAGATAGCGGCAAGGTAATTGCCACACCGGCCATTGGCGAAGGCGTGGATGCAAACGCTTTTGATGCCGATCA
>JBAVUZ010000034.1:0-3188 GCA_049697035.1 Candidatus Angelobacter sp.
CGCTCAGTTCGTCAAAGAACCATCCACAGCTGGTGTACATAAGCATGGCGTGGCGCTGCATTTCCAGCAGCTTGAGAGCATCAACAGTCTCAGCAGGCTTCAACTGGTGGCTGGAGTGCTTTTCAAAGAACAGCCAGAGTGAATCCGGCGAGCGGTCCAGCACTACATCTATATAGTCATTGCGGGCGGCCCAGGGATCGTGCAGCATTGCGCCCGCTTTACTCTCAAACAATTCAGTAACGCAATCGCGCAGGTAATCCAATGCGGAACGTAGCGGCCCGCGCCATTGCTGGTTCCAGCCCTCGCGTCCGGAATTGCAGCCGCAATCGCTGCGCCAGCGTTCCACGCCGTGAGCGCAACTCCATGACGTGTTTTCGATGATCTGCACTTCATGGGTCGGCGGATACATCTCCAGGAACTCGCCGTAATTGGTCAGCCGCATGGAGGTATCAGCTTCAATCCGGTCCAGCGCATAGGCCAGCGCCATATCGCCATGGCGATGGTGGTGCCCATAGGTCTCGCCGTCGGTGGCAATATGCATCAGCTGCGGCCAGTCACGACGGTCAGAGAAGCCGCTCTTCAGCCTGTCCGCAAACTCCTCTCCGCTGTTCAAGAGCTGCTCAAACGCCACGGCGCGGGAAATGGGGCCGTCATAAAAGAAGAGATTGATTCTTTTTCCTGAAGGCAGCTTGGCCAGATAAGCGCGCGTGGGGTCGATGCGTGCGCCGCTTACGTCTTTCCAGCTGCGGCCGCCGATCTTGCGCACACGTCCCGCCTGGTGCGGCGCCAGGATCGTAAACTGAATTCCCTGTTCGGCCAGTGTTTCAAGCGTTTCGACATCGACCGCGGCTTCCGCCAGCCACATGCCTTCCGGCGTCCGGTCAAAGCGGTGTTCAAAGTCGCGGATGCCCCAGATAATCTGGGTCGTCTTGTCGCGCGTGTTGGCCAAAGGCAGGATCATGTGGTTGTAAGCCTGCGCCAGCGCCGATCCATGGCCGGAAAATCTTTCCTGGCTTACCCTGTCCGATTCAAGAATGGATTCGTACGCCTCGGGAGAGTTGTCTTCAAGCCATTTGAGCAGGGTGGGCCCGAAGTTTGAGCTGATGCGCGAGTAGTTGTTTACGATCCGCCGGATATACCCGGCTTCGTCAAGAATGCGCGAAGCACCGTTGGGAGCGTAGCACTCCGCGGTGATGCGCTCATTCCAGTCATGATAAGGATAAGCGGAGTCCTGGCGCTCAACTGCTTCCAGCCACGGATTTTCCCGCGGCGGCTGATAAAAATGAGCGTGAATGCAGATACAGCGTTCCATTGAGAGGCCGGCCATGCCTGTGTGCTGCAAAGAACATTACCCCGACACTAGGATGTGAAACGTCTTCCAGATGGTGCCTAGCCGGCTACAAATAGAGAGACTTACCTCCATAATGGTACTTGCCGGCAATTGCCCAACAAAGCCATGTCTCTGCTCAACGTGAGTACCTGCATTCCCAAACCGGCAGCAACTCTCTCTGCGGTTTGTGGCCTTAGGCATGCATACGTAGAAGGCAATCTGTTCCATATCCAGTTCCCCTTATGGCCAGAACATCCCAAGGAATTGAGGTATAGAAATGTCTGCTTCTTGTCTGCGAAAGTATTGGTTTGGACTAGCTGTCATAACAGTTTTGGCGTTCGGTATGCCAAAGGCGCACGCTCAGGTCTGGGTCGGTTCAACCGGAACGGTAGATCCCAACAGCACGAATCTCGTCAAATACATCAATGGACGAGTCGAGCTGCGCAATGATGCGCCGGTTGGCTCTGTAGCTTTCATTCGTTACAACGTCCTTCCGGTGCGCGATCTCGCTACGGAGCTTAACAGTGCTGAATACCGCGTCTTTGACGCGCGTTTTCTCGATGATGGCGCGGGGCACGTTTTCCTCTCGCTGATTCAACAAAACCTGAGCACCGGCGCACTAACTACCTTGATGACTTTCGATAGCAATGCTTCTACCCCAAGCGCCTCATACCAGCGGGGAAATACGCCGGGTAATCCCACGTTCAATTTCATCTGGGCCGATTCTGAGGGCTTTGATCCCTCTGATAATGTCTATTACGTGGAAGCGCAACTCAGCCGTAGCGCCGCCGGAGGACAGGCTGGGCTGGCAGGTTTTTCCATCAAGAAGATCGTTCCGTAGCTGAAAACATATTCCAAAGACATTCACGAAAAAGAATGTCGTCAGGAATCCAGGCGGCTCCTCGATTCGAGTGAGGGGCCATTTTTTTTCTGAAGGCGACTCAGTCGACGCAATACTTTCGTGATCTCTCGCAACAAGTCTGAAAAAATCACAGAACTTCTCAGGCGATTTACTGATTTTTTTGAACGCCAAAAATATTTTTTGCATTTGTCCGGCATGGGGGTAGCTGAAATGCGCAACTCTTGTTTATAATCATCCGTTTTCGTCAGTGATTCAGATCACGGATGAATGTGAGGCTTCCGCTTCGCGCAGATTAACCTTCGCGACGCTGTTCACGGACAAAATTTTATTCAATGGCACAGATCTTTCACCGCAGTGCAAATACTCTGGCCCGCGCCAGCATCCTGGGAGTAGTGCTCCTGCTCTCGGCCGTGGGCGCGGCCGTCTTGAAACTCCAGCGCTCGCCTTATGTTACGGCGCAGCATATCGCGCCGGAACAGCCAGTACCTTTCAGCCATCAGCACCACGCGGCCGGCCTTGGGCTGGATTGCCGGTATTGCCACACCTCAGTGGAGGATTCGAGTTTTGCCGGAATCCCTCCCACCAAGACCTGCATGAACTGCCACGCGCAGATATGGACGAACGCTCCCATGCTGGCGCCGGTACGCTATAGCTTCTCCAGTGGCCAGTCACTGCAATGGACGCGCGTTCACGATCTCCCGGACTTTGTGTATTTCAATCACAGCATCCACATCAACAAGGGCGTTGGCTGTTACAGCTGCCACGGCCCGGTGGACGAAATGCCCCTGATGTACGAGGAAAACACGCTCCAGATGGAGTGGTGCCTGGACTGCCATCGTCAGCCGGAGAAGTTCCTGCGGCCGAAAGGCGAGGTTTTCAATATGAAATATCAACAGCCAACTCCGGAAGCGCCGGTTGCAGTAATGATTGCCGGGAAGAAAGAATCTTTTACTGATCAGTTGGCTCTTGGTTCGGCGTTACGGAATGAATATCACC
>JBAVUZ010000035.1:0-2579 GCA_049697035.1 Candidatus Angelobacter sp.
AAATCGACGTCGGCATAACCTGCGCCTTCCGTTTCCAGATCGCGGATGGTGGTAAAACCGTAATCCAGCGCGCGACGCACGGAGCGCGTCCCCAGAATCGCGCGATAGGCCGTGGATTGTTTCAACAACTGCTCGTCGTAATCGGCGGCGGTAATGTCGCCCTGCAAGAGCGTGTGGGTGTGCGTGTCAATCAATCCCGGCAGGCAGGTATGGTCAGAGAGATCAATCACCTGGCCGTCCGCCGGAGCCTGCGCGTTTTCCTGCACCTGCTGAATGCGCTCACCCTGGATCGTGATCAGCACATTGCGCTGCACCTTGCCGCTTTCCGGTTGCAGCAGCGCTCCGCAGCGGACATAACGGCTCACCATGGCCGCCACGTTCTTGATGGGAGCTTTCTGGCTTTGTTCCTGCCCGATGGCGGCTGGAACCAGACACAAGCTGACTGCGAGAACTGCAAGCGCCTTGATTGACAAACCTCTCATTCATATCCTCCAGGGAAGCTGATAATCCTAACAGGTACGCGGAGGCATCTGTTGTTTCTCATCTAAGATATTGAAAATAAAAGGGATATTTATTTGTTGCCAAGGCAGGGCCATTGGCCGCTTCCGGCGGCCGAGGCTGGGACCGAAAATATTTTTCGAAAAACATGTCCCGGGAAGCCGGTTTCCAGTGCATATATAAGTAGAGGGCAAAATCGGCGCTTCGCTCTTGGCTCTTCGCTTTTGGCTATTGGCTTTTTGTTTAAAGCTGCTGTCATTTTTGGATAGTCCCGATGGCGTCAAGAAGAACTGTCTTGAGGCTAACCGAAAAATAGTGAGCCCCAGGGGCTAAAGCCCAGCCGATGTACGACCTTGGCCGGCACGAGTAAACTCGTGCCCTGACACTTGCCGCGCGTCGGGACGCATTGTATGGAGGGAAAATATTTCTCCAAAAGCATGTCGCCAAAAGCCGGTTCCCAGTGCATATATAAGTGAGGACAGTTTTTGGGGCCACCTCAAGGGGCTCGGAGCAAGACCGAAAGTCGGTTGACAGCTAGAGCACGCCTAGACCGGTTTCCAGATTACTTTAAGCCCCGAAAAAAACCCTCAGAGTCTGAAGCCCCCAATTTATCGCAGACCACCGCAGCATGAATGCCTGCTCCACCCCGTAATAGTCCACATTCATGCTGAAAATGTTCTAGATCGAAAGAACCGAAGGCAGCAATTCACGTGAGCCCAGTAAGACCCAGTTAGACAGACACCAGTAACACAAAGTCCCAGATTCACCAGACCAACAAAAAAATTCAAATCAGGACCCCGTCTCAAAGAGGCGGGGTTTTCTATTTCACGGAGGATTTATGACCAAAGCAAACGTCCTGGCCGGCCTGCAGAAGTGCGCGAAGAAGCTGGACCGCACGCCCACATACACAGAGATTTGGCGGATGAGCAAAATCACCAAGTACATGATCAAGCTGCATTTCGGCACCATGGCTGAAGCGCTGAAACGGGCCGGAATTGCAGCGCGGGGGATCGGACATCGGCTGGACACGCTGACGCTGCTGGAAGACTGGGCACACCTCACGCGCAAAGTGGGCCGGCCGCCGAGCTTTATGGAGTACAGAAGAGCGGGCAACTATGGCGCAAACAGTTTTCTGAACCGGTGCGGAGCGTGGTCGCGGGTGGGAGAGCGGTTTTGCGCGCTGGTGAAAGAGCGCAAGAAAGAAAACGCGTGGGCGGACGTGGTGCGAATCGTGAAAGAGTGGGAAGGCAAGACAACAGCGGAAGGCCGGCGGAAGATGGCGCGGCGCGTGCCGAGCGAGCGGGTGATGCACGATGAAGTGCAGCCGCGACGGAAGATACATGCCGACCGTCCGATTTACGGGCCACCGGCCAGGCTGCCGGGGCTGCGCAATGCGCCGACAACCGAAAACGGGGTGATATTTGCTTTTGGGCGCGTGGCGGACAAGCTGGGCTTTGAGGTGGAACGCATTCAAACGGCGTTTCCTGATTGCGAGGCGTTACGCGAGGTAGCGCCGGAAAAGTGGCAGCGGGAGAAGATTGAATTTGAGCTGTTCAGCCGCAATTTCCTGGAGCATCAGCATGATCCAAAGGGGTGCGACATTATTGTGTGCTGGGTGCATAACTGGCCGGAATGCCCGGAGTGGATCGAGGTGATTGAGCTGAGCAAGATGATCGGGTAATCGGGTAATCGGAAAAGTACACCGCGGAGGCGCGGAGAAAAGCGAAAGGAATGTTGCCGCAGATTACGCAGATGGGCGCAGATGAAAAAATGGAGCAGAGGAAGAGAGGGAGCGAAGAATCAGAGAGCAGGGTAGTTCGCGGTTCTGGTTCCAGACCTCTTCAAACCATCGACACCTATCTACTCAGTAGCATCCGGGCGGTCAGGCGACCTCTTAAAATGGCCTTCTCGCCATTTGATGAGAAAAGCAGCTTCCGTTGCTCCAGCTTCGGTCCCCTCATAACGTACGATTTCCTGCAATGCTGCGGAAATCTTTGATTCATCACCTGTTTGAGCCAGCATCAACCGGAAAAGCATATGTAGACTTATTCCACTACCAAAAGGCCTACCCTTCTGTTCGT
>JBAVUZ010000036.1:0-8693 GCA_049697035.1 Candidatus Angelobacter sp.
AATCAAAGCCGGACGTCCTGAGTGAGATCATCAAGCCGCTGGCGAAATGAGCAGCGGTACTTAGTCGCCACAATTTCCGCTGATGGGCGCAGATCAAAAAGAGGCAGCTGCGAATTTCGCGAATGAACACGAATCAAAAGTTGGAATAGGATTCGCGTGTTTCACGTTGATTCGGTAGAATTTTTTTTATCAGCGTTTATCAGCGCAGATCAGCGGCAAAGTCTTTTCCTTCATTCTTCAACGCCCGCAAACAGATCCGTTTCCATTACCAGCTTGCTTGGCTTGACGCTGTTGGCCAGGTGAAATACTTCCGTTTTGCCGCGCTTGCGGATGGTCTCTTCAAAAAAGCCGAACAGCGGCGCTTGCGACGTATGAAGTTTAAAAGCCGCAATCTTGGCGTCGATCTCATGCGGGTCGAGTTCCATGATCGCCGTGGTGGGCGCCAGCGACACTGGCTGACGGTCCGGCATGGTAAATAGAGCGGTGGCGTAGTAGAGCTTCTGCGTGCGGTGGGGCGTGAGCCCATTTTCAAGTTGGTCGGCAAAACGATTCGTCCGTCCGGCCCAATGGCAGGCCATGGTGGCAAAGACAGAAACCATGGAGTGGTCCGGGTGCGCGGTGATAGCGCCTTCTGTTCCCATGGTCATCACTACGTGCGGACGCAGCTCACGGACCAGCCGAGTCAGCCTGGCCACTACCGCATAAAAACCCTGGCGGTCGAGCTTGCCGTCGGGATAGTCGAGCACAGTTCCGTGGCTTACCTTCAGCAATTTGCAGGCGGCCTGGAATTCCAGGCGGCGGGCGGCGGAAAGTTCATCGTCAGACTTGGCCGCGCCGCGGTGCGTGGCCGCCTGGCCTGGCGTAAGACATACGACATGGGTTTCCACGCCACGTTCGGCGTAGCGCAAAAGAGTGCCGCCAAAGCTGCCGGCTTCGTCGTCAGGATGGGCGGTAAAACATAAGAGCCGAAGCATCTTTTTTCTCTTTATCCTTCTCTCATCTGATGAGCTTCCTTGTGTATCACGCCCGGCCGTTTCATGCCACACGCCGGAAGCCGGAAAAGAGCTGCCATGCACACCCGAGCAATTACTTTTAGTGGCCTTCTCTTGATTGTTGCCGGTTTGGCCGTTGCCGCGGCACCCAGAAACTCGGTCAAGCCAGTGCCCGGCCTGCGTTCCAACATGCCTGCCGGGTATGCCGTGATCATGCTCAAGCCATCAAAAGCCACGCTATCCCTGCTTGGCCTGATCGAGTGCCCGGAACTGGAAGGTGCACAGCTTGTGGCGGAAGGCACACATAAAAGGCTTGTCTCCACGGATGGCGCAACCATCCGGCAGTTTCCCCAGCGGTTCAGTTTTCGGATTACCGCATCTCTCAAAAAAATTTTTAGCGAAGGACCAGGCGCGTCTGTTGATGTACCTGGCGATCCTCGGGAATTGCTGCTTAAGTTGAAATTCCGCGTCCGCGCTTATAACGGCCTGGAGGTGCGGGAGATCATTCCGCAATCCATTGAAATGATTGGCGTGCCGGCAGACGTGCCTTATGACGAGCGCGTCTATCGCATAAATATCGATGCAGGAAATCTTCCCGTCACTGACCGCATGATCGTTGAAATCTTTTCGCCGCAAGGCGAGCTTCTGATGCATTTTCCTTTTAGTCTGCTTTAACTTTTCCCGTTTCAGCTCTTTAAAGGAGTTGGCTGCGTGGCGGACTGCCAGTCTGGTTGCGGAACCATCGGTGCGTTCAATGCCGAGTCCGGCGCTGGTGCGCTGACCACGACAGGCGCGGGCATCCATGCGCGGATCTCCGGCATGGCGGCGCGCGCGGCCACTTCTCCGCAGCGGATCAAATCCGGGGCGCGCACAAAGTCATCGTAGGCGAACTCGCCGATCTCCGGTTGCAGCACAATGTCAGACGCGGCCTTCCACGGCCCGCACATCCGCTCCTGCGCAATCGAAAAACATTGTCCAATCACGTCAAACACGTGGCGTGGGCCGCCGGGCTTGACCCAGTGCGCCGCCAGGTGGACTGAGATAACGCGCTCCGCGCCCATATCTCGCAACGGAGAAGAAGGGACTGAATGGGCTAGCAGGCCGTCAACCAGCAACTGCCCGCCGATTCTTACCGGTTGGAACATTCCAGGATAAGCGCAGCTGGCGCGCACAGGATCGATAAGGTCGCCTTTGGTAAAGACTACGGCATCACCGGTAATAATGTCAGTGGCGGCAATGGCCATGGGAATCTTTAACTCTTCAAAAGTTTTGCACCGCAGCACTTTGCGCAGGAAGACAGACATTTTGTCATTGCTGAAGAGTCCAAAGCGTGAGAAGGTCCAGCGGGAGAAATCTTTGAATCGGACCAGGGCCGCTACTTCTTCCAATTCTTTGGCGCTAATGCCGCTGGCATAAGCCGCTCCGATGACCGATCCAACGCTGGTACCGGCAATAAAGTCCACCGGAATGTTTTCTTCTTCCAGGACTTTCAGGATGCCGATATGGGCCAGTCCGCGGGCAAAACCTCCGCCCAGCGCAATGCCCACTTTGGGAATCCGCGGCGGCTCAACGGGGGGCGGTGCAGGAACAGTTTGGCGGGCAAGTTCTCGTCCCAGGGCGCGAACGGACCGTACGATTCTATTCAGCTGTTTCTTCAACGGCGCTCCTTAAACATGCACTTGCCGCAACCAGATTGCACCTTTAGCGTAAGATGCTGGTTAACCGAAAGCGTTTGTACAGTAAGTTAAACCGTAAGCGTGAAGTATTAGTTTCACTCTTTTTCGGCTGAATTGCAGGCAACTTGGCATGACGTTGGTAACCTCAAACCGGCCCAAAATGGGGCCAGGAAGTCTTTAAAATGGCCTGTTTAACCTTGTTTTCAGTGTTCGGGCAGATACTCTCTTGACCAAAATGGTGCGTGAATTTTCCGCCGGCGCGCTGGTTTTGCGGTACATGCAGAAACAGTGGTGGGTGGCCGTGATTGAGCCCGGCCGCGAAGGCGAGCCCGAAGACCGCAAAAACGTTGTCGCCCTGCCCAAAGGCAACGTGGACGCCGGAGAGAAGCCGGCGGAAACCGCGTTGCGTGAAGTCCATGAAGAAACCGGCCTCAGGGCCACGCTCATCGCCAAACTTGGCGACATCAAGTATGTCTATGTGCGCAAATGGGCCGGCAATGTAAAGGCGTTCAAGATCGTCTCGTTCTTTCTTACCAAATATCAGTCCGGCCAGATTGACAACGTTACGGCTGCGATGCGGCATGAAGTCCGCCGCGCTTACTGGCTCCCGCTTTCTGAGGCTCCCGGCAAACTCAGTTACAACGGCGAGCGCCAGATGGCGGAAAAAGCCCTTGCGTACATTGAAGCTCATCCGGACGAGCTGGATTGATTTTTTTGCCGTGCGGCGCTCACCTGTGAAAAAGCTATGGAGCGCAGGCACCCTCGCCTGCGGAACGTTCGTTTGTGTCACACTTACTCTTGCTGTGATTTTCCTCTGTGTTCCTCAGTGTCCTCTGTGGTAAAAGTTGTTGGTTCAGGAGCCCAGTAAATGCCCGAAGGCTACTATGTCCCTTTTTCCGCTGTAGTGGATGCGCCCTACTGGCACTACAAATTTGGCCAGGGACCCAAAGCGAATAATTCTGCAGGAATCATTCCGAAGGGTGGACTCATCCATGTACAGGGCCCAGCCGGAGCCTGGGGCGGAACCCACCAGAGCGCGTATCTGATGGGTGTGGGTCGGATCATCGTAAAGATTGGCGACTTCCAACCCGCGCCAGCGGTGACGACGAATTCCTGAGTGCGATTTTCGCGGCCTCAGTGGCTTTTTACTTCATGCTCAGAGAATGCCAATTCCATGTGCGTTGGCGCGCCATCCATTACACTATCCAGCACCAGGTTCACCGGCAGTTGCAGCCCGCTAATAGGCTGGTGATCAATCTTTAGATTCAGCTTTACCACGCCTGATCCTGACGTTGGTTTGTAATCCGCGGCATAACCCGTAAGGACAAACCCTTTCGCCGTGTGCACAAATTGCGGACGCACCGAACTGGCAAAGTCCGCCGAATTTACCTTGATATCGGTGATGATCAGGTTTTTGCCCATCATGGTAACCACGTCCGCGGCTCCATCTTTGTAAGAAAGCCGGTATTGCGTGCCCAGATCTTCCAGTGTGTAGGGAGTGTCGGCAGCCGGCAGGGGAGAGTTCAGCATGAACAAGGACCATGTTGTGAAAAAGCCGTTGATGGCCTGGTCCATGCCGGAATAAATATCGTCAAAGCCTTTGCGCTGCTGCTCATTCGATGGCGCGGTGTCCGTCTGGTGCGTCACCGTTACTTTGTCCGTCCGGTCCAGCAGCATGGAAAAATGTATTCCGTTCAAAAGTTTTAGCCCGGCTTGTGCGCCGGCAGGATCGGACGCGAGCTGGTCTTTCAGTACCAGCGCCCAATTTGGCTTCACGGTGGCGCGGAACTCGTCAAGTCCCGCCGCGCGCAGGCTGTAATACGCATGCCGCGCATCTTCAAGCACCTTCTTGCTATCGGCCACCTGCGTCTGGGATTGGGCCATTGAGACAAGACAGCATGCCATCAGCAATGGCAGGCAAAGTTTGTGCCATCTAGGTTTCATAAAAACTCCAAAATTTCTCTTAGGGCTGTCCCTATTATGGCCTTCTTTGTTCACGGAAAGCAGCGGAATCGCAAGCTGGCCAGGTTACTGAGGTTTACCGGGGATGTATAAAACGGTTTTAAGCTGCTTTGCTTATTCGTCCGCAGATTTCTTGTTTTTAGCGGGAAGGCGCTTTTGAATGGGCACGAGTTTAAGGATTTCAGAGGGCGGGACGGCGAGCCCGTGGGAGAGCTGGAGAAGGCCGTCAAAAGAAACGGTTTGCTCGGCGCGCTCGATTCTTCCAATCTGGTTGCGGTGAAAGTCACACATCTCCGCAAGCTTCTCCTGGGAGAGACGCCGTTCAATTCTTAGCTTTCGGACCTGTTTGCCGAACAAAACCAATGCGCTAGGCACGCCGTATCGTCTTTCGGCAAGCCGCATAAATCTACATCCTGACTAGATAGCACCTTGATTAGGTGTATAATTTTGCCGCGAACGCCATGGCTCCAAATACAACAGAGATCAAGTACGTTGCCTGTTTTACAGAAGACGATGGCGTTTATTCCTGCGGACACCTTCATCCGAGTATCCGAGAGGCGATGAACTGCCTGGTCCCGGATGGCGGAAGCTTTATTCGCGCCCATGACGCCGGGACCTTCCGTTCTCTTTCGAATCGGGAGTTTATCGACTTCCTCGAATCGCTGGAGCAGATGCCGTGGAGCCGGCGCAATAAAGCACAACGAGGCGCTCTCGCAGTCCCCGCCGCGGAGAGCGCCAAATAAGGAGCCGCCAAGGCGCGGGAGTGAAGAGGCTTCCGCGCTGTTTATTTGGCGATCGCGATTCGCCACCCTTCCTCTCAGCTAAACCCACCGGGCATAGCCCGGCATGTTGTTGCGAACAAAGTCAAAAGTATTCGGAACGAGTGTTACAAGACCTGCCGCTCGATTCTCCAATCCAGTTGAATGCCGTTTCCTGTGCGGATTGCTGTATTTTCAATGATCTAGCCGCTTCACCCCTCAGGGCCTATGTATGCTATCGTCTTTTGTTTGGCGAATCAATTACGAAACATACTTAGCGGTTCTTTTCGGGAACCTTAACCACAAGGGGACACGAACGAGCACAAGGGGACAGCCGTGATCGCCGACAGAAAACCCAAAACTCCCCACACGATGGGAGAGACCAATCTGAATCCGGAAAAACCCTTTAACTAACGAGGACCGATTCGGATTTCCGTTCGGGTGGCTCAGGGTAGGCTGCGGAACACAAAGGAACATCGCACCGAATCGGAAAAAGAAAAATTCACAACTTAACTTTATTAGGCGGTTCGTGCTAAACGTGGACTTAAAAAACGAATAAAACACTCTTTACTCGCTTGAGCTGAATAAGCTATATGTGAGTTATTAGCAGCGTAGTTAAAAGGAAAGACGCAGGCTAACAGCGCCTGCGCCACATAAACCTTGCAACGGAAAACATGAAGCTAATCGAACAAACACTAATTGCTGTTTGCTAATTGCTTAAATTTAACGGGCAGCGCCCGGTGTTACAAGCACCGAACGCGCCCTAACCGCAGTTCACCTGCTACGAGGCAGGCAAACCTTGGCTACTATTGAACATAAACACTCGCCGTCCCGGGCGCAAGGCTCCCGCCGCCGCGCTCACGCCTCAACCAAACCCGCTGTAATTAAATCCGCCATCGCCAAACCTCAAGCTTCAAGGCGCAGGCTTCGCAACTCAAAACACGGCGATCCCAAAAAACCGAAGAAGCGAGAGAGGCTGCCGCCATCACTGCGCTTTACTGAAACCAAGCGCGGCAAGACCACAGTCCGCCGCTACAGTGGGCGCACGTTCTATCGCTTTGAAGAGGCCAAAGGCAAACTGGTCGATCTTGTCGAGGTCTTCACCTCCGGCGAGAGCCATGCGATTGAGGTCCGCTTTCAGGACAAAACGGCGCTGCATTTTGCCATTGATCCCGCGTTCATCCTGGAGACCGAATACGCTGATTGGAAGACCGGCGACTGGCGTCCCATCAAGCGCTGGCCGCTGATCCACAGTGAAACGCACCGAATAAAGCGATGAGGGTTGAAGTTTGGTTACCCATCCTTTGCGTCCGCAGGCAGCGGTGTTTGTATATCTGATTTCGCAAGACGCAAAGGATGGGGCACGCAGAGTGTAGGACCGCTATCGGTTCCTCACGGGCCTGCCATTCAGCTCCTGAATGTCCCGGGCGTTGGGCGAGGGATAACGCCGTGCAAACTCCGCAAGCTCTGCGGCTGAGAATTTGACAGGCGTTTTCAAAATATAAAACGCAATGTTTTCTGAGCAGGGCGGCGTGGTGAGCGATCCCAGATAGGTGTAATAACCGGAGTTGTGGTAGTCGCCGGGCAACAATCCTTCCAATTCGACGGGAGGTCCCGCGATGGATGCCGGCGGAGGAAAACGCTGGAACAGGACCTTGAGCGCCTCCGAGGTCTTTTCCGCCGGCTGGCCTTCCTCAACCAGGACGCCAATCACCACGGCGCACTGGCCTGTGGTGCAACCGGCCTTCTTGTGAACAAAGTGAATCACCATGGCATAGCGGTGATTGCCCACGGCTTCTTCGCTGGGACGGTGAAAGTGAAATTCGTCCAGCGTGTAACTGCCCAGCCCGGGAATCTCAATCGAGTTCGATCCCGGCGGGGTGTAAATTTTCAAGTTATAGGGATTGTCCAGTGTGGTCTTCAGCGGCGATGTGGGGTGGTCATATCCCGTGAACTTGATCGCAGGCAATGCGGGATCTGGCGTACCTTCAGGGATGTTGATGGGAGCCTGATAATGCCGCTCGACGGAATTGTTGCACACGCCACACCAGGTTGATTGTCCTACCGGACCATTGTCATAGGCAAAAGGGTCTTTCGCGCAGTCGGCGGCGGATTTTGTGTGTTTTGCCGGGGTGGCTGATTGCGCGAGCGAAGCGAGAGAAAGAGTGATGAGTAATGATAGACGTGAAAGCAAACGGATTGCCGGGATGAGATCCATTGGGAACGCCTCCTGTCAGAGCTCGGTGACGCCAGATGGCAGGAGAACATTACCACGGATCAGACGGATTGCACGAATTTTCACGGACAGTTCCGGGAAAACGCTCTTACCGCAAAGGACGCGAGGACGTAGAGGAAAAACACAAACAAATCTTTTCCGCTGAGCACCCGGCGCAAATTTAGCCTCTATGTACTGTTTCGTTCTTGATTCGTCATCAGGAATCGGCTAAAGTATGACAGCCTTGAGGAGTGGAAGTGTGAAAGATCTTTGAAAATCTAGCGGTCAGCGGTCAGCAGTCAGCCAAAAATGTAACCCAGGCGCGTTGCGACCCTCTGCCGACCGAACACTAAAAACCGGAAAACAGGGTTGAAATTGACCGCGATTGGAGCCTTGAAAAACGGGAAAAAGAGCTTCGACCGTCCGGTCGACCGCTCGGTCGAATTGGGGTTTGGTGTTTGTTTTCAACAAAACGCTATGGGTGGTGGGGTATCTGGCTGAGGTACGCAGGCAGAGGGCTGTAAAGTGGGCTTCGCCGACTTAGATCGTTCGACTCCCGGCTGCGCCGGTCGCTCACGATGACGGTTTGTGGCGCGGCGAATTTCCACCCCGCCAAGCCAACGGCGGGCTCGTCGGGGACCCCGATTTTGCGCCGCGCGACTTATTTGAATCGCCGAAATTGCCAAATTGAAATTGAAATGCAAAACCTAAAACAAAAACCCCAGCACGGATTAGCATTGATAGCACTGATCAGGAAATAGCGCGAGTCATTTCAGAAGCAAGATAAACCCAAAGCTCGATTCGCAGCGGTCTAGATTGGGCCAAAAAAGCGTAATTGAAGCGACGAACAAGAAATTCCGGTAGTGGTACAGTTTTGTCGGCAGGCTCATCGCTGGCGCGATGACGTCTGCCTAAAGGCTCGCGATTCGCAAGCGAATCGCTAGACGCTAATACTGCTAGTGGGTCAGTTTTTCAAACTGACCCACAACCGAAATTCCAGGAGAGTGATGAAGAAATCGCAATCGACGTGGTTTGAAAATCTTCCGGAAGGAAAAGATGGAGCGCTCCGGTTGTACTGCTTCCCCTATGC
>JBAVUZ010000037.1:0-2846 GCA_049697035.1 Candidatus Angelobacter sp.
CATCAAAGCACGGATAATGGAAATAAAGGGCTGCGCTTTTCGTCATAATGAACTGAATTGAATTGGTGCTTGCTTGAATCAGCTTGCTACCAGCAAATTTTACGATGGACTGATGATAGTAAACCGGCCCATGAAGCAGAAACGCATAAATCCTGTCTGCTACGCAAAATCTCAAGGATAAAGGAATTCTGTTTCCGTTTTAAGCCGGGTCACCTTGCCGCGACCAGCGTTTTTGCCTTTGCCAGTTCCTCACGGTCTGAATTCGAACCCTGGCAATTCTTGATCAACTGCGCGTAATAGCCTGAAGCTTTTTCTTTCTGCTGCGTCATCTCAGCCGCGCGAGCTGCGCCGTAAAGGCCGTTGAAGCGGTTGGGATCGGTCTTGAGAGCAATCTCATACTCCACTAGCGCATCCTGCGGGCGGTTCATCTCCAGAAGCATGTCAGCCAGCATCTCGCGCGCGGGAGTTTCTGTTTCGCCTTTACCCACTTTGTCCTGCTTATCGGCCACGGCGCGCAGAAGGCGCAAAGCGTCGTCATTTTTGCCCTGAGCAAAGGCCAGCCATGCCTGGGTTTCGTCATGGTTATTGGCCATGAATTTGGCTTCATGAGCCTTGTCTGACTTCTTCGTCGCCTCGATCATGGCGTCGAAGTGGTTCGCGGCGGTTTGCGCGGCTGCTGCGTCGCGCAGGTGCCCCGCTGCCACGGCATGCGCCCAGTAAGTGAGCGCCTGCACAAAAGGACGCGCGTCCGCGACCGGTTGAAGCGCCAGCGCTTCCTGCCACTGGCGGCGTTCCAGCGTATAACGGGCGGCAAAACCGGCTTTCATTGCGTCGTAGTAATCCTGAAATTCTGCTTCTACGTCTGGCTTGCGGATGGTCTGCAGTTCATCCCATTCCGCCTTGGCTTTTTGGTCATTGCCGGTCTGGAGATATGCATATTCAAGGAAGTCAAGCGAGTGCATTTTGTGATGCATCACGTGCAGGTGCATTGAGCCCATGCTGTCGGCAACGCGCAACGCAGCTTCATTGGACTGAACGTCATCCTGCCAGAGGCCCAGGCGGGCAAAAATATGCGAAGGCATGTGAACGGCGTGCGCCGACGAAGGCGCGATACTGGCATACTTGCGCGCAGCCGCCAGGCCAAGGCTGGCCATCTGCGGATTGTCACAGGCATGAATAATGTAGTGCGCAATGCCGGGATGGCCGGGATCTTGTTCAAAAAGCTTATTAAGAATAGCCACGGCCTTCCTGTGATTGGCCTGCGTTGGATCCTCTTCCGGGCCCGAGCCCAACAGCGACAACGCATAAAACACCGCGGCTTCACGGTCTTTGGGATTGTTGCGATAGACCTTTTCCATGGCAGCGGAATAGAGATCGGCCCGCTTCCGGTGATCGATATTGTCAGAGTCATGGTAGAAAACAGCCAACGCGCTGATATATTCACGCTCTCTGGCAGTTTTAGGCTTGAGCCCTGCTGCATGCGCCAAAAGATCATTTCCGAGCTTAATATCTGCTTTTGTTGGACGGCTCCAGAGCTGGTGATACAGGTTCAGCGCCTGTCCCCAATACGCCATGGCGCAGCCGGGGTCCTGCTTGGCAACTTCCTTAAACTGGTTTTCCGCCATTTCATATTCAAATGAGTGCATCAGAGCCACGCCGCGTTCAAACGGCTTCTGCACAGCGGCGGCACAGGAAGTGGGAAAAGACACGCTTCCTACTTTTTCATCGGGACCAAGATGGTGGTGGCCTTCATCCGCGAGCAGGGCAGAGGCCAGGCACACGAGTGCAAAGACGAAAACGCTCAAAGTTGGTTTCATGAGAGACTCCGGCTCAAATCGAAGACTACTCACAGCCGAGAACCGTGTCAATCGCTCAGCCAGCCGCTTTTTCTTTTGCTAGTGCTCTGACCGCATGATGCTTGAGGAGTCCGCCTAAAAACTTATTGTGGACCGCAGCCGCCCCCGACTGCGCTCGATAACTCTGGGGGCGAGAAACAAGAATTCCTCCCAATCCTGAATCTACTCGGTCAGAGCACTAGTCTTCATCCTTCGATGAAACCACTGCCCGCGCCGGCAGCGCGGCGCTTTCCAGCTTCAGCTCCGGCAAGGTTGCATCTTTCAGTTGCTTGTTGAGTGCTGGAATATCTTGCGACTTCACGGCGCTCCAGCGCTGCATGAGCGGGGGTAGTTGTTTTTGCAGATCTGCAACGGCGGCCGCGGCCTGCGTGCTGGGAGCAACGTCAGCTTCCTGGAAGACTCCGAAGAGCGTAAGGAATTTCGTTTTCAGCGCGCCAAGAGTCGGCGGCTCTGTTCCTGCGCCCGGCCTGCGCGTTGCACCGCCGGCAAGCGCTTGCAGTTTTTGATCGAGCGCCTTGATGGCCGCCAGGGCTTCGCCGGTGGCTTTAGGTTGAAGGTCTTTCAATTGCTTGCGCAACGAGCCAGCTTCTTCAGCAGCAGGAGAGAGCGTAAGCAATTGCGTATACAGATCGTGAGATAGCTTGAATTGCTGTTGCAGGCCGGCCAACGGCGTCTTGACGCGCGGGTCCATCTTGATGGTGAGCGGCTGCGAATAGCTCTTGCCGTTCGCGCTCAACACAACTGTGTAGTGGCCCGGCAGGGCCCACGGTCCGCTTGGCTGTGGCGCGGTGTTGTGCGGTATCGCGGCGATGGGATACTCAGCCTCAACGCCCGGAACATTTGGATAATGCATGTCCCACAGGAAGCGATGTGTGCCTGCCGCGGCGGAAAGAGTCTGCGGCGGACGCACCCAGTATGTTGGGATATTCAGCATAGGGTCGATGGGATCAGGCTTGTCTGCGCTGGAATATTGGCGGACGGTCTTGCCTG
>JBAVUZ010000038.1:0-6567 GCA_049697035.1 Candidatus Angelobacter sp.
TTTTACGTTTACCCCAACGTCTCAGCCTATTTCGGCAAATCCGGAATTAATTCGGCTGCCGATGTCGCCAAGCGCCTGCTGCATGAGGCCCACGTGGTGACAGTCCCGGGCGAGGCCTTTGGAACGCGCGAGCATATTCGCCTGTCATACGCGACTTCACCCACGGAGATTGAGCGCGGCCTGGAACGCATGCAGGAATGGTTCGGGAAGCTTTAAGCGGACTAGGTTCAGTTTTAGATAACCGGATGTCTGAGAGTTGCCTTTATTGCTAACGCAATGAACGTCTTTATTCGCTCCGCTCACCCAGGACTAAAGTCCTGGGCTGGGGGCCCGCGATTCGCAAGCGAACCGCTAGGCGCTGATACTCAGCAGCTTGGCTCAACCGACCCAAGCTGCTGGACAACGCCCAGCTTGTTTTACGAGTCTAAGATTTTCTAGGTCCCATCGCAACTCGCATGCCCGATCTTTACCCATTATTGTTACAACCGCAGTTTCACGAGCGCGTCTGGGGTACCCGAGACCTTAAGCCCTTTTACGCCCGTGAAGTTACGGGCGATCCCATTGGCGAGGCATGGCTAACCGGCGACAACTGCACCGTCCGGAACGGCCCACTTGCCGGCCGGAGTCTGGCCGACCTGGCGCAGGAATTCGGCAAATCTTTTTTGGGCGATTCGGCCAGGGACGCAACCCGCTTTCCGCTCCTGGTCAAATTTCTCTTTCCCACAGAGAAGCTTTCCGTGCAGGTACACCCTGATGATGAAGGTGCTGCCAAAGTCGGCCAGCCTTGCGGCAAAACGGAATGCTGGTATGTACTGCGGGCCGACCGCGGAGCCCAGATAGGGCTGGGTTTGAAGCCCGGAACCAGCAAAACCGAAGTCGAAGCCGCGATCCGCGAAAAGCGCATGGAGCATTTGCTGAACTGGATCGACGTCAATGAAGGCGACATGATTTACGTGGATGCCGGCACGGTGCACGCCATTGGAGGGGGCGCGGTCATCGTGGAAACGCAGCAAAACTCTGACACCACCTACAGGCTCTATGATTATGGCCGACCGCGGGAATTGCATATTGAAGAGGGCTTGCGAGTCATCAGGGAACAGACGCATGCGGGTAAGGCAGTTGCAGGTGAGCGGCAGATCGAGCAGGGAAAAGAGCAGGTCAATCTTGTAACCTCGCCCTGTTTCATCGTTGACCATTTCAAGATGAAGCGGCCTTGGGAGTTTAGGCGGCCGCGTCACGCCAAAACCAGCGTATGGTGTCTGGTGGCTACGCGCGGATGCGGCGTGATCGAGAGTGAAGGCGCAGCACCGGTAACCTTTACTAGCGGAGAGGCAGTAGTGGTCCCTGCAGCGACCGAAAACTTTTTGCTGAAGCCGCAATGGGAACTGGAATTTCTCTGCGCATCGCTTCCAGTAGAAAAAGTTGAGCAACCGGCGACTGTATTATTAGAGAAGAGTTTCTCAACGCTTCAGCGTTGAACGAACAGGCAACATTACGCGACACGTTTGAAGACGTCTGGGCTTCTGCCCTGTGGGTGCTTGTGAGCAAACAGCCATTCTTTCCAGTGATTCTTGCGGGCGGCAGCGGGACCCGCTTCTGGCCGCGCAGCCGTCGCAGGCAAGCCAAGCAGGTGCTGGCGCTCGACGGTAACCAGACCATGATCCAGAAGACCATGGAACGCCTGTTGCCGCTGAGCACCGAAAAAGACTTCTGGGTGATCACCAATGAATTTCTTGCTGAAGAGATTCAGCGGCAGTTACCGGCAATTCCTCCGGGCCAGGTGGTAACGGAACCAGAAGCCCGCAATACGGCCCCGGCCATTGGATTGGGAGCTTTTTTGCTGGAAAAGATCGCGCCCAATGCCGTCATTGGCATGTTTCCGGCGGACCACGTCATTGGCGATGAAAAAAAGTTTCGCAAGGTCCTGCAGCGCGCCATTGAAATTGCGTCTCACGAAGACCACATTGTTGTAATGGGCGTGCAACCTGCCCGCGCTGAAACCGGCTACGGCTACATTGAAACAGGCGAAAAGCTTGAGTCGGAGCTGTTCCGGGTAAAGCGCTTCACGGAAAAGCCGAACCAGCAGCGTGCAGAAGAATTTGTGACCGCAGGAAATTATTACTGGAACAGCGGCATTTTTGTCTGGAGCGCGCGCACACTCACGCGGGCTTTGCGGGAACATCTTTCAGAAACAGCGCCTTATCTTGAGCAGATCGCGGCAACCTGGGGGACCAAGGATTTCGACAAGACATTTGCGCAGCTTTATCCCAAGTGCGAAAACATCAGCATTGACTATGCTGTTCTGGAACCGCGCTCAGCCAAGGGACAGCACTCATCGAACTTGTTTTGTCTTCGCGCCGATTTTGGCTGGAACGATCTGGGATCTTGGGCCGCTTTATACGAGCACCACGCGGCTTTCCAAAAAGAAGACGATGCGAACGTGCTGCACAGCAAGAATTCCTTTGCTCTGAATGCTACGGGCAATTATGTATATGCGCCGGATAAATTTGTCGCCACCGTGGGCGTTCACAACCTTGTTGTGGTTGAAACGGAAGACGCAATTCTAGTGACCACGCGTGAGCATTCCCAGGACGTAGGAAAAATTGTGAAATACTTAAGTGAAAAGAAATTGACCGAACTGATTTAGGCCGAGCCCGACCACGCGACGAGCAGCCTGCCATGAGCGCTGACAAGATATTGGCCGTAGAAAATCCTGAGCGGTTTGGAGCGAAGCGACAAAGATTGTTGAAGAGCCGCCGCGAGGCCGGTGCTGCCGAGCGGCTTGATTCAGGGCTGATTACATTTCCACAGAATTTACTCTTACAGCGGTTTGGAGCGAAGCGACACAGATGAATGACATTAAGTTTGGGACCGATGGCTGGCGCGGCGTTATTGCCGAAGACTACACGTTTGAAAATGTCCGGCGCGTTGCCGGGGCCATTGCCGCTTACGTTTTAAAGAATGAAGATCCCAGCCGGGGGCTCGTTATCGGCTACGACACGCGCTTTGGATCTCGCCGATTTGCGCAGGCCGCCGCCGAAGTGCTGGCTACAGCAGGTATTTCCATCAAGCTCTCAAATGATTACACGCCAACGCCGGCGCTGTCCTATGCAGTAAGAAGCCTGAAAACCGCAGGCGGCATCATGATTACCTCGAGCCATAATCCCTGGGACTGGAATGGAGTGAAGTTCAAAGCAACGTATGGCGGCTCAGCTACGCCTGCGATCATCAAGCAAATTGAAGGATACGTCCACGAAGGGGCCATGCCGAAAGGCAAGGCGGCCAAGGTTGAGGAAGCAGATTTCAAGACGCCTTACGTGGAAGCTATCTGCAAATTTGCTGATTTGGACAAGATCGCGAAAGCCAATTTCAAGTTTGCCATCGACTGCATGTATGGCGCGGGACGCAACGTGCTGGCAGACATCTTCAAGAAGCGTGGCATTCAGCATGTGCAGATTCGTAGCGAGGTCAATCCACTTTTTCCGGGAATCAATCCTGAGCCGATTGAGCCGCATGTGCGCGCGGCGCAGGAGGTTGTTGTTAAAGAGAAATGTCACGCGGCGTTCATTACCGATGGAGATGCAGACCGTATTGGCGCGGCGGCGGAAGATGGCAGCTTTGTTGATTCGCACAAAATCTTTTCCATCCTGCTGCAATGGGTGGTGACGCGGCACAAGGACTGGCCCGGCGACGTGGCGCGCGCATTTAATACCACTCGCATGCTGGACCGTATTGCCGCCAGGCATGGGCGCACGCTGCTGGAATGCGGAATCGGCTTCAAATATATCTGCGATCTCATGCTGGAACGGCAAATTGTGATTGGCGGTGAAGAGTCCGGCGGCATCGGCTTCCAGCGCCATCTGCCGGAGCGCGACGGGCTGCTCAATGCCCTGCTTCTCGCCAACGTAATGGCCGATGAAGGTAAGAGTTTGGGCCAACTGGTGTCCGCGCTGCAATCTGAATATGGTCCGCATTATTACGCGCGACGTGACCTGCGCATTCCGAACGAAGTTAAAGATGCCGCGATCTCCCGCGCCGGCGGTGGTGAAACAACGTCACTGGGTCGCTACAAAGTGCTGCGCAAGGAAAATCTTGACGGGATCAAGTTCTTTCTTGACGCGCCGATTAAAGGCAAAGGCGCGGACGCGTGGGTGCTATTGCGGTCTTCCGGGACAGAGCCGCTGATGCGCATTTATGTGGAAGCCTCGTCGCCGGAGTTGGTGCAGGAAATTATTGAAGAAGCTGTAGCTTTTGTTGACAACAAAAAACCAGTACTTAGTATTTAGCAGTTAGTGTTTGGCTTTGTTTGGAGATGCAGGCGGGCTTTGAAGCGCCAACCCTGGCCGAGTTAGAACCACGGCTTTGCGGTTGGTTTTTTTTAAACGGCAGGTATCACCCTGCCGCGATGTTCAATTCAGTTCAAGAGAAAACAAAATGTTTTTTGGTAGAGCTGCCGTCTGGCAAGAACTATGGGATTTTCGAGGAAGCAACGCGGCTATTTCTTTCTCGAAAGAGCGATCCTTCAACTGGGCAAGATAAGTGAACCCGGCCCAATTTTCGCTGCTCTGCGGGCGTCTTGCAATGTTTTCGTCGCAATTTGAAAAGGTCTGACCATCACAGATAATTAGCGGGTCGCAACCCTCCGTGGCTCCTGGAGTCACATAGCAAGGATTCGGGCATCCGTTGTCCACCGGGTTCACATCACAAGACTGAGCCTCGGCGATTGCAGTACTTCCCAACCAAAAACACAATGCGCTCACGGCAGTCACAAATAATTTTTTCATGTTCATCGAATCACCTCTTTCATCTGATCACTCTTGAATGCCTTTCAGTACAAACTGATCAGACAGAACAGTCTGGATCCACGCAATTTCCTATGTCAACAAAAAGCTGCCTTAATAAATGCCGCGCCGTTTCAAAATGGAACCGTCGAGCATTTCCAGGTAGCGGTTTGATAAAGAACGTTGCCTTAATCCCGGCAAACTTCTTGCAACCCATCAGCTCTCTCTGTCACCCAATTCAGTAGATGGCGAACTCCAGAAAACCAGGGAGAGCTGCGCGTGTACTGGCGTGGATATTTTTATTCACCACGATTGGACTCGGCGGAGCCTTGGCTTGGACCTGGACGTTCGTCACCAAGCTCGCGCTGAAGCCTCTTCCCGATCCGCCTTTACCGGCAAAAATGCAGGTGAGTACCGGCCCTGCCTCTCCACTACAGATGCAATATCAGCTCAATATGCCAGGACGCGGCGAGATCTTTCCTGCGCTTGCTGCCGCTCATGCCGCCGACTACTGGCCCGTCGCAGTGTTGAGCATTGCGAACACATCTGACAAAGCGGTGTTGCAGATTATTTCTTCGGAAGTTCGAGGCTGGAGCGCGGAACTGCGCCAGACTGCCGTGATTGGGCCACATGAAGTCAGGACCTTCAGCCTTGATCCTGAATTGCTGGCAAAGGCGTACGAGAACGGTGAAATTCATCCCGCCACGCTGGTGGTGGAAGTTCAAGACCCCTTAACGGGACACACGTTTGCACAACAGCGTCCGGTATTTATCCATAGCGCTTCTGATTTCTTCTGGGGAAGAAAATTCGCCAACGCGCAGCTGCTGGCCCGCTGGGTGACGCCTCATGATGACAAAGTCCTGCAACTGGTAGCGCGCTCGGAAAGGCTGGTTCCCGGGGGACGAATGCGCGGTTACAACCTTGTGCCCGGAGTCGGCTTGAAAGAGCAGGTGCGCGCCCAGGCCGCCGCAATTTTTGCAGCCATGCGCCGTTCCGGCATCAGCTACGTCAGCAGCATCTTTACCTTTGGAAATCATCCTGACGAAACGGAGCGCATCCGCCTGCCGCGAGAGACACTGGAGCTCAGCAACGCAAACTGCATTGATGTGAGCGTGGCCTACGCTTCCGCGCTGGAGAACCTTGGAATGCAGCCCGTGATCGTAATTGTTCCGGGGCACGCGTTCACAGGAGTTCGGCTGGGACCTAATTCGCCGGATTTTCTTTATCTTGATTTGACGGTCTTGCCGCGTGGGACGTTTGCCGCGGCAATCGCCCGCGCTCAGGCGTGGCTCAAGAAGACTCCGCAGAATGAAGTTCTTACTGTCGATATCGGTGCCGCCAGGGCGCTCGGCGTTTATCCTATGCCGGTCTCTGGCGCAAACAAACAAGAAGTGACTGCGGCACAATTATGGACGCACTGATCATCGGCGGTGGAATTGCCGGACTCACTGCCGCCCGCCATCTTACTGAGGCTGGGCTGCGCGTAACGCTGTTGGAAGCGCGGGACCGCCTTGGCGGCCGTATTTACACGCACTGCACGGCCGATTTTCCTGTGGAGCTGGGAGCTGAATTTGTTCATGGGCGTCCTAACGAAATTCTTTCGCTTGCAGCCGAAGGTGCGATACCGATCGTCCCAGTGCAAGGGAGCTTTCGCAGGAAGATCAATGGTGATTGGGCAGATGCAGGCCATCTCATGGAGAAAGTCGACCAGTTTTTTTCCAAGCTGCCTAAGAAAGAGCCCGATGAATCTTTTCAGTACTATCTTGATCGCAGCGGGGCAGATGAC
>JBAVUZ010000039.1:0-1589 GCA_049697035.1 Candidatus Angelobacter sp.
AATCAAAGAATCGCCTGTATTTATGCGTATTTGAGACTATGTTGGCGGGAATCAATAACTTGCGAATTTAGGGTAGGTCGAATCCCTCCCTCTCCGCCAGAAAGCTCCCTTTTAACGATTCACTGTAAGGCGTGCCAGCGGATGGCTCATAGCCCAATGGAATCTCTTGCCGTCCAAGATCATTGCTTCCTTAAGCTATCTGCTCGACTGTCGTCTCGTCATCGTCCCCATCTTCATTTTCTCGACCAGGCATATTCGCGCTCTTTCTGAGGGGCAGGAGGTGTGCATGCTTGGGCGGAAATACGAAGTTTTGGACAAACCAAAGCCCGTCGGCATTCAGACGCCGGCCTACCACAGCGCGACCGTGCTGCTTTACGAAGTCAGAGAAATCATCAGGATCGATGATTCGCTTTTTGACATTGGTTGTTTCCACAACCCGGCACTTGAGCCAACCGTGATTGACCCACTTTTGCACCTCGTCAACTCTGACGTGCAAAGCTTCCGCGAGGCTGTATGGCGTGAACCAATCTCGCCCTCTTTGGGAGCTTTCCCCCAAACGGTGCAACATGGACCGAATGGAACGCGTCGAACGTTGCATGATTTTTGAGACTTCTTCAATTGGGCAGGTTTCGATCAGATCAAACAGCCGTTGTTGCTCCGGCTTCGTCCACGGTCGCCAGGGGCGCCTTTGTGTTACGCCTTGCTGATGCAAGAATCGGAAGCAGGCATCCCGCGGGTTACCCGAGAGGGCGGCTAGCTTTGTCGCCAAGCCGGCTACACTATTTCTGCTACGGAACTGGCCGGGTTTCGTAGATCTCAAGTATTCCCTGATTAATTGTGTTGCTTCTTCCGGCCACTGAAATGAGCGCCGTTTCCTGCGACAACCCCGTGCGCTCATACCGATAAGTCCAACCTCGGTCTCGTCACAGCTCGCCACAGCTCCAGAATTCCTCCTACTCTCGTATTTCTACCTCAATGTGATCGGCAACGGTGTGGCGCTATCGGAGTACATATGTCCTACAACAAGGCCTCCACGGGAACGATGAGCCTGGAACGCGAACCTCTTCAGTGTATAAATCGTCTTTTCAGCGGAGGGCAGTTTCCTTCCCGGGCAGCGCCTGGAAGGAGCCATTTAAGAATTCATTTCCAATCGCCCTGGATCTGAAAGGCAGCCCAGTAATAAGGGGAGCTCCATTGCTTTTGTTTCCACATGTGGATTTGGGCTACTCGCAGAGCGGCCGCGGGACGCATGCCATCGAGTTCCATGGCCTTATAAAAGTCCGCCATCAAGCTGGCAGTCTCAACGTCGCTGACGCTCCATAAGCTAGCGACGACCCGAATCGCGCCGGCGTACATGAATCCTCGCGTCAAGCTCAGGAGCCCTTCTCCGCTGATCTGTTCTCCCAACCCGGTTTCGCACCCGCTCAGGACAACAAGATCGACCGGCAACTTCATACTGTAAATGTCCTGCAATTTGAGAAAGCCGTCTTGCGGCTTGCCCTGTTTGTTCACCAGCGACAGCACGAGTCCTGAAAGCTCCGGGTGCCTGTTGTTAATGATTCCGTGCGTCGCAAAGTGCACAATCCGGT
>JBAVUZ010000040.1:0-10392 GCA_049697035.1 Candidatus Angelobacter sp.
GCATACGTCCGGGCCAACATATTTTATGAACGCGAGCAATGGAAGAAGCCAGTGCTTCTTTCCGTGGGATTCCACGGACTGCTGGTGTTGGCCATTGCTGTGTGGGGCTACGTGGCGCAGCAGCACAGCACGGCCAATGACTGGGGCATCAAGCAGGGCGACGCGTTAACGGCAGTGTTGGTGAGCGCGTCGATTCCGATTCCGAAGGCCGAGCAGTCAGACAACATCGTGGCCAATGAGAGCAAGGGCGTAACGCAGACGCAGCCGGAAGCCAAGCCGGTGGAGAAGCCTCCGGACGATGCAGTGCCGATCCAGGGAAAAGTTAAACCTCAAAAGATTGAAAAGCCGGTGCAGCAGGCGCATGTGACGCAGCCTCCACGGCCGGTGCCGACGCCGGAAACCGCTGTGCCCTATGGTGAAGGCGGGCCGGTGACCGGGCCGTATGGATCAGTAACGACGGCGAATTATAAAGGCGGATTCAGTTTCCAGAACGCAGACTTTGGCGGCAAGTATGGCTGGTATGTGGATGGCGTGAAGCGCCGCGTGCAGCAAAACTGGCTGACGTATGAGATTGATCCGCGCATCAAAGCGCCGCATCGCGCGTTTATAGAATTTGACATTACGCGCGACGGCAGCCCGGCAAACGTGCATCTGGCGCAGTCGAGCGGCGTGCCGTCACTGGACCAGTCTGCGATGCGGGCGATCCAGCGCATAGATAGTTTTGGCAAATTGCCGGAAGGCAACAGCGTGACTGTAGATTTCTGGTTTGACTATCCTCCGAAATAGGCGAATTCATGGTTAAAGAAAAAAGAACTGGTACGGGAAAAACGAGCTTACTGCTTTTAGGTTGTTTCATGTTGCTCGGCAGCTTTTTGAGCGCAGCCGCGCAGGACCGAATCAAGATTGAATTGAATATGGGCCAGGAGCGTCCGCGACTGGCCGCGCCGGATTTTAAGGCCGCTAACGCTGACGCGCAGACCGCGCCGCTGAATACAGTGTTTAACCAGGTGCTGTGGAACGATCTGGACAATGCCGGAATTTTTGACATGGTGGCGAAGAGTTTTTATCCGTCGCAAACACCAGGGCAGCCGGCGGAATTGCAAGCGAAGGCCTGGGGAGATCCGCCGCCAAACGCCGGAGTGCTCACGTTCGGCAACCTGGGCGTGAACAACGGAAAAGTAGATGTCCAGGGCTGGCTGTATGACGTGAAGAATCCCGGCGCGCCGCAGATCCTGGGCAAGCAATATAAAGAAGACGCCACGCCGGACATGGCGCGGACGATTGCGCACCGCTTTGCCGATGAGATTATTGCGCGCCTGGGCAGCGGCATTGCGGGGATCGCAGAGAGCCAGATTTATTTTGTGAGCACGCGCAGCGGAAACAAGGAAATCTGGTCGATGGATTATGACGGGGCAAATCAAAAGCAAATTACTAAACTGGGGTCGATAGCGCTGTCGCCGCGGATTTCACCGGATGGATCGCGGCTGGCATTCAGCGGCCTGGCAAAAGATTCATGGCAGATCATGATGTATTCCCTGGAACTGGGCCGCACGGTGGCGTTCCCCCGAAACGTGGGCGATAATTTTTCTCCCGCATGGGCGTCGGATGGAACTAAAATCGCTTTTGCATCCACCGTGCATAGTGGGCTGTCAGAGATATTTGTCGCGGACGCGAATGGCGCGGGCGCACGCAGGCTGAGCACCGGCAAAGGTGATGTATCGCCGGTGTTCAATCCTAAAACGAATGGCCAAATTGCCTGGGTGAGTGGACGCACCGGACTGCCGCAAATATACGTTATGGACGCGGACGGTAGTAACGTGCAAAAAATGACCGACCAGGGCTATGCTGTTTCGCCAGCGTGGTCGCCCAATGGATTGTTGCTGGCGTTTGCGTGGGTCAGAAACTATGGCCCCGGGGTGCTTGGCGGCTCGGACATTTATCTTATGGATATCGCATCACGACAGATCATACAATTGACCCACGATGGCGGGCGCAATGATTTTCCGTCATGGTCTCCGGATGGGCGGCACATTGTGTTCCAGTCCAACCGCACGGGCAATGAACAGATCTGGAGCGTTCTGGCGGACGGCACGCATTTGCAGCAACTGACGCGCCAGGGCCGCAATAGCCAGCCCAATTGGAGTTTCAAATAGGCATTATAAGAAAAATTGCATTACTTTTTGGAGGACATGAGGTGAACAAGAGCACGAGCAATCGGATCGTCGTCCTGGGGGTGCTGGCTTTTTTGCTGGTGGCAAGCGGATGTAAAAAGAAACAGCCTGCGCCACCACCGCCACCGCCGCCTAAAGCAGTAAGTGCCACACTTTCTGCCAACCCGACTTCCATTGAAGCTGGGCAGTCTTCAACCCTAACCTGGAGCACGGAGAACGCAACTGATGTTGCTCTTGATGGCAACAAGGTTGATCCCAGCGGATCACAAACCGTCTCGCCGACGCAAACCACTACCTACCATCTGACCGCGAAGGGCGCTGCGGGAACGCAGGAAGCCACGGCACAAGTTTCGGTGACGCCGAAGGCAACGCCGACGCCTACGCCGGCACCGACTCCGCCTCCCATCACCGAGGACCAGCTTTTTGCCCAGACGGTAAAGGATATCTACTTCGACTATGACAAGGCTGATCTGCGTCCGGATGCGCAACAGGCATTGGCGCAGGCGGCACAGGTCATCAAACAAAAGGGCTGGAAGGTCCAGATTGAAGGCAACTGCGACGACCGCGGTTCCACCGAATACAATCTGGCGCTGGGTGAGCGTCGCGCTGACTCGGCCAAGCAGGCGCTGATTCGCAACGGCATTAGTGCGGACGCGCTCAAGACCGTCAGCTACGGCAAGGAAAAGCCGCAATGCACTGACCAGAATGAAGATTGCTGGCAGAAAAATCGCCGCGATCATTTCTCACTGTTACACTAAACAAAAGGGCCGGGCGGGCCTGTGCCCGTCCGGCTTATCAAGTTTGGTTCGCGCCCAAGGTTTGGTTTCCGCAAGCCCTGATTCCGGTGCACACTTAGAGGACGCGCTTCCTCGTCAGAGAAAAAAGAAAAATCTTTGCAGGATCAACCAGCTATTCTGCATCTAAAGAGTTAAATGCCTATGAAGAAACAAAGTTTCGCCGTCGTGCTGGCCTTGCTGCTTTTTGCACTTTGCGCCAGCCACACCGCGTCGGCCGCGGACACCAAATCACAGCTCATCCAGATCCAGACGCAGCTCCAGCTCATGCAGGACAACATGTCACGCATGCAGCAGTCATTCGATGAGCGCATGGGCGTGATGAAAGACCTGCTCACGCAGCAGACTGATAACGTGAACAAGATGGGCGCGGCTGTCCAGAATCTACAAAAAACGCTGGGACAGCAAACCAGTGATGCGGGCAGCAAGGTCGACCAGATTTCCGGACAGGTGCAGGCTTTGCACGATGCCGTGGACGAATTGAAAGCGCGTCTAGCCAAGGTGAGCAAACAGCTCGATGATATGCAGACGGCGCAGCAAAATATTACCGCTCCGCCCGCAGGCTCTCAGCCCGGTAGTCCCGGCGGCGCAGCCAACAATGTGCCACAAGCTCCGCCCGCAGACCAGCTCTATAACGACGGGCTGCGAGATTACAACGCCAACAAAAACGATCTGGCTTCGCAGGAGTTCGCCCAGTATCTACAGGTGTATGGAAATACCGATCTCGCCGGCAACGCTCAGTTCTATCTGGGAGAGATCTCTTATCGCCAGGGAAACTACGCCGGCGCCGTGCAGGCTTACAACAAAGTTCTTGATCAGTATCCTGGTGGAAACAAAACGGCGGCAGCGCAATTGAAGAAAGCCTATGCGCTTCTGGAACTTGGCCAGCGTGATGCCGGAGTGCAGGAATTGCGCAGCTTGATCAGCCGCTATCCAAAAAGCCCTGAGGCCTTGCAGGCCCGTGACCGTCTTACAAAATTGGGGGCCGCCGGCGCGGCCTCCAAGAAACCCGCCCGCCCTTCTCCCAGCCACCGCTAAAGCTATATCAAGACCCTATAACGTCTTCGACAGCACACCTTAAGCGCCTGCATTTTGGCACCAATCTTTTTACCTTCTGAGGCGCTAATGCTGCGCGGGTTCAAATCCCTCCGCTCATTGCGTTATCGATGCCAGCTTGATAAGGAATTCCCGATGAGCTTTTTCCAGTCTTGCCGCCGTCTCTCCAATGTTGTGTTCAACTTCGCTCGCTGCTTTTTCCAGGTCTTCCCGGTCTTTTTCCAGGCGTTCGGAAGTCTCGTGGAAGCATCCGTCCAGTCCCCGCATCAGGCTGGCGTAGGAGTCAGCATGTGAGCGCTGTTTCCCGTATCCTCTGATGAACTCGTGGGATTCCTTTACCAGTTGGACGGAGCATGAAATTCTCTCCAGGCGCTTGCTGCGGTAGAGTGCTTCTTGCCAACGAACCATCTGAAGCATGTCTGCCGGGTCGCCATCGGCTTTTTGCAGCATGGTGGTAAAAGCGTCGAGCTGATGGAGCAGCACAGAGTGGGTTGATGCTGCCGCTTTCACATTCTTCTGCTGTACCGCCTGTTCCAGCGCGGCCATGGTTCGTAGGACATCAAAGACATCCTTCTCTTTTTGATTTTTCAGAAGCTCATCAACAATCGTCCCCATCGCCTTGCTGTGTTGATCAAGAAAGCCAAGATATTGTTCGCTGGAAATGTTTTTTTCTTTCAGCAACTGAGCTGCCGCTCCTGACTCTGTTTTGCCCGCTTCCAGGTGGAAAGAATAAGCCAGCCGCAGAAATGCGTGGGCATGCTCGCGCATATTCTCCATAGTTACCGTGGAGAGGGCAGCAGGTTCGGCCACAATGGTAAAACCGTTCACCGTTCGTCCTTTGTCCATTTCAAAGAAGTTGACCGGCACAGCGGCGCCCGGCTGAGTGAGCCGTAGCGCAATCCAGCGGTTCTCGCCTGGCTGCATGTTTTTGAGCACGATCGAATCTCCCGAGCGGAAGGGCTTGGTTTCTCCTCCCACCACTTGTATCTCGCCCTTGAATGCGCGTTCCGGCGCAGCTTGGTAACGGAGCACAAAATCGCGGGAGAAGAGCGCGGCATTGTGGACCAATGCGTAATCAATGGCCCCCATGTCACTCAGGTTATGGCTCACATCCAGGTTTCGCTGCGCTTTGTTGTTGTCTTCTACAATGGCGATTCCAGAGGGCCATCCGGGAACGCTTCCCGCCAGCCCCGGCGGAATAAACGGATCATTGGCACTAGAGATCTGCACCGCGATGCATGCATGGGTAGAAGCGATGGGGTCCTGGTGCCAGTGATAGCCGCTTGAAAGCACCTGGACTTGGTCACCTGCGGCGAAGTTCAGAGTCGGGTCTGGCGCCACGTCGGCATCCTGAAAGGCGCTGCCTGTACCAAACGGAGAGACAAGGAAGTGTGCGGTAACTGAGGCGGCCGATCCCGTGCCGTTGCGATGGACCCGAACAAAAGCAAAGTTGTCTCCACTGGCGGCCAAACCCGCCTGCATAGGATCGGTTGAGAACTGGTCATTTGCATTCGGTGTGCCGGCGCTGTTGGTCGAGCGGTTCCACACGTCGCTGCTGGTCCAGAAGAAAGTATTAGTGGAAGGCTCCTGTCCGTTGTCATGGTCCGCCGGTGCTGTCGAGTTGGTCCAATCACGAACATAGAAATCCTGGTCTGCAGCCATTTCGGTAATGTGAAAAAAGAAAGGATCAATGGAATCCACAACCGGCATGGTGTGTCCGGCATCGGCAAAGAGTTGGTGCGTGCTGAAGTTGGCCTGGCGCTGATAGGTGGCCGCATTCGGGAAGTTGGCATTGTTGGCGGTATTGAATCCGGAGAAAATCCCGTAAAAATCCTTGCTGCTGGCAATCACGTTGTCATAATCGCCAATGGGATTAACACCGCCATAGGTGCCTTTTTGGTCGGGAAGATTTGCCAGCGTAAGGTCCTGATGAGCGGTAAATGCGTTCGTGGTCCTTTCCACAATGGTGTGCCAGTTGCCCCCGGATTGTTGCTGATACAAAAAAGCCACCTTGCCGTGGCTATTAATGGCCAGCCCCGGATTGGTGGCCGTGTTAATGGTACGAAGATCGGCCGCGTCCCAGTGCTGCCCGCTGTCAGTCGAGTGCCGGACGTGGAGGGTATACGTTGCTCCGGTACCGCCATCACCCCAGGCAATGTACACGGTCTGGCTGTCGTTGGGATCGACGGCGATGGCCAGTTGTGAGCCCACGCGCTGGGTACCCAGCAATTGATTCCAGGGGATCTGGATGCCGGTGATTACGCGTTGCCCTATGCTGGCATTGCCCAAATCGTGCAGGGCCTGAAAAGCATTGGGACCTGTGCCCCAGTTGTCGTCGCGGACCACCACCACGTCCGCTGTACCGGGCGCACCGCCACAACTGGCGGTCCAGCGATAGAAACCAATGTAGACTGTCCCACTCATATGGATGGCCGTTCGGACCGAGGGGCCATCCTGCCCGCAAGTGGCGCTGGCGTCGATTACGTCGGCGCTGAAGCCGGATGGCGCCGGCGGGACTGGGTTCAGAGAAAGATCTACCGAAGCTGTATTGGTTGCCAACTGCGTGTTGTTGTTGCCCACATAGGTATGATCATTGCCGGTGCCTGCCCCTTCCAACACCGTGGTGGCTTCCACCCACGGCTGATCGGGATAACTACCCGCTGTTCCCGTCCGCGTTTCCAGCAGTGTATATGTAGGAGGGGTCGCTGTAATATTGGTTATCTGCGCGACCGCCAAGTTCGTATTGCCTATGCCATCTATCGCAAGATCTGCCAGATACAAAAGGCCCGATGTGCTCCCATAGCGGAGAGACACGTCGCAAAAATGGGCGATGCACCCTCCTGCCGCTCCGGCAGGGGCAAACCCTGGCGTAAGGTTCCAGTTCTGTCCGCCATCGATGGAGAAATAGAGGACGCCAAGCAGGGTCCCATTAGGATCGGGCGTGAATACCGAGGCCGTGATGGAAAGCGGGTTGGCAGGATCGACAGCAATGTTCGGCTCACTGTCCCGCTGGGTTTCACCGCTGTTCGAGGTGGGAACCATGTTCACCACCTGCACCTGCCCTGGTGCGGCGGTGGAAACTCCCAGCGCCAAACTTAAACAGCACAGAATTCTCGCTAAAAACCCTGAACCTGATCGCATAGTCGCCTCCAGCAGATTTCATAGCCCAAGATTGCAATGTGCATCTATAGATTCCCGGGTTAACGGATCAAAGCACGAATGGCCGGCTCCCTTTCAGGGGGATAAAAATCCAATGGAGAAACGGCGATAAGGCTGCCCTCTGGAAGGCCAAAATTCGGCTCCCGATGCAGCAGCCAGACACCTGATTCGCCCACGTGGAATTTCGGCGACAGGTACCAACGTTCGTCGGTGCTCCGGGGGAAATAGAAGTTCAGCGTCTTGCCCGGTAAAGTACCCTTCTGGACGGAGGTGACTTCAAGCACCGCCTGGGCCCAGTCAGGATCGTGTTCGCTGCGCAGTTTGCCGCCCAGCGGTTTGACTTCCACCACCTTGCCGGAAACGATCAGTACCGCTGACTGTGACCTCGCTTGAATTTTTTCGTTTTCGGCCTGTCCTCGCACAGCCGCGATTTGTTTGCGCATGGAGGCCGTATCGCTGGGCGCCGGCAATTGTCCAACTTCCTTCACTTCAAGGTGTTCGCCGAAGATGGCGCCATTGGTGAAGAAAACCGCTGTCTCTCCGGTGCGCAACGAACCAGGGCGAAGAGTTTCCACGGTTACTTCCTGGCCCTTTAGACCGGCGAGCGAGGGCGGTGCATCCAGCAATTCCTGTACCAGGACCACGACTGTGTTGGGACCAGGTTTCAAAACTTTCAGGTTCACTGCCTCCGGCTTTACGGCCCGGCCGACAAAAATAATATGTGAGCCGCGCACCAACTCGGCCATCCCCGGCTCTGCCGTACTCTGAGGCGCGCACCACGCGTGTTTCTGCCCGGCCATCGGTGCCAGTAGCACCAACAAGAAGAAAAAGCTGCTTCCGTGCTTCATGCTGCACTCCTTGGCCCTTATATAGGGGCCGCTTGTCGTCCGGAAAGCTAATGATCGCTACTTACTTAAGACGCACCCCGAGGTTAAAACCCCTTGCAAGAAAGAGATAAATGTTCCTCGCGGCACGATTCCTGCTTCGCTATTCGCCAAAGATAGAAATATCAATGAGGGGGACTGATTCCCGTTCTTTCAACGCTTTCCCGCGTTCAGTTCGCGATTGATAGGCTACCGGCATTGTAGCTGAATGAGAAACTTCCTATCTGGGAACGGCGCTTCTTCTCGGCCCAAGGGAGCAGGGCTGTTGGCGGGTAATCTAACTCTTCGCCTCTTTCACCTTCAGGTTGAGCCCCAGCTTCCGCAAACAATACTTGATCTCCTGCGCCACTTCCGTCACGCGCATTCCATCCTGCACCATCAGCTTGCATGAGATTGCCGTGCGGTTCGGCGTGTCCGGCCCCAGGTCATAACTCACCCGGCAATACTGGCACTCTTCGTTCCAACAAAACTTTCCGTAAGAAATATCTTCAGGAGAGAGAAACTGCAATGCGCGCAGAAGCATATTGCCGTCAGGGACCTCAAACTGCTTTTCCCCCAGCGTGATCTTTACCAGCTTGTCATATGGACGAAACAGTGGCCCAGCGTTGGACATAGCTCCGATTTTAATGGAGTTTGATTCTTAATGGACTTGGGTTTTCTCAAAAAAAAGAGCGGCTGCGGGCCTCGTTCACGGCCAATTTTGGCGTGAATGGGCTGGCAGCCGCCTCTCGCATCGCGCTTCCGCAGTGAAAGATTCCGTTTTATCCCTAAGGAGCCCTTCCCCACACAGCTCAGATAAAAATCAGAGCGTTATATATGTGTAAACACCAGCAGGTGAAAAAGTTGCGGCAATAACATTAGGGCTCTTTCCAGCGTCAGTGTTAAAGTCTAGTTCTCAGGTATCAAAATCCATGGCCCGCTTGTTTGCTGTAGCTCTTGTTGCACTATTAAGCCTGGCTGCGTTCCTGGCTTCGCCGCCATCCTGCACATCACAGCAGGGCCCTGCTCAAACGCCTACGTTCCGCACTGAAACCCAGCTCGTGGAAGTGGATACGGTGGCTACCGATTCTCACGGCAAGGCGGTTACTGACTTGCGAGCGGATGAGTTCAAAGTTTTTGAAGATGATCATCAGCGCTCGCTCGCTCACTTTTCTTTTGAAAGAGTAGAAAAACTCGATCTGCATGCAACTGAGCGTTTGCGCGCGCTGGCGCAGCACAAATCCAAGCTTGTGTATACCAACTTTGCCGAAGATGTGTCAGAAGTTCCGCTCAATGGATGCACGCTCCTGCTGGCGGATTGGTTGAATACCCCACTTGAGCTGCAACCGCAGGCGCACGAACAGCTCAAAGAATTCATCAGAACCGCTGACCTTGCAAAACCTCTTGCAATCTATGCACTGGATCGGTCGCTGCATCTGATCCAGGATTTCACCACAGACCGCGCCGTCCTGCTTGCAAGCATCGAGAAAGGCGGAATTCATACGGCCAATCTCCAGCCGGAGAAGCGAGCCAGTCGGTCTCTGGACACGACCCGGACGGACTGGCGTGTGCAACGCACCACTCTGGCGCTGACGGCACTGGCCCTGCATGTGCAAGGGTTGCGCGGACGCAAGAACCTGATCTGGCTTTCGGGCTCGTTCCCTGCCGGGATGTTTCCTACCAACCTTACCGGGCTTATCCCTGCCATGGAGGGCGTCAATGGAGCGTCCAGCTCTACCAGAATGCGCTGACGCAGAGCGTAGCGCAACGCCAGCAATCCATGCGCAATGTGGCCGATCTGACCGGCGGCCAGGCTTTCTACAATCACAATGACATATCGCGTGAATTGCAGGACGCCTACACTGACGGCGACTCTTTCTATGCTCTCGCTTTCAATCCATTGCTTTCCCGGCCCGATGGGAAAATTCATAAGATACGCCTCATATGCACGCGTCCGGGGATTCAACTAAGGTATCGCAAAAGTTATTTCGCCGAGATCCGGTCATCGTCAGACGCAATCAGCCGATCTCAGTTGGAAACATTTGTTCGCGAGACCGGCCAGACCGCAAACGGACTTCTCCTGATGGGAGAGATTGATCCAAATGATCCTGGCAGGCTGAAAGTCTGGATTGATGGCTCAACCTTGATGCCGATGCAGGGTGAACACCCTGCTTTTCGCATGGACGTTGCTGTAGCTACCTTTGACAAGCAGGGCGGCGTTCTGGGCCAGAACTATGCAAATTTGCGAATCAAACTTAAACCCGCGGATATAACGCGGATCCAGGGAAGCGGGATGACGCAAATTGTGCAATTCTTGCGGACGAGAGACGTTGCGCGTGTGCGGTTGGC
>JBAVUZ010000041.1:0-2992 GCA_049697035.1 Candidatus Angelobacter sp.
GTCATGCTCATGGCGAGCTTTGCGGGCGCCATGCTCATGCGCATTGCGCCCGGCTTTTCCTCTGACGATCAGGAACTGAATTCCGGCCTCTCGGCACAAAGCATTCAGGCAATCCGCCGCGCACATCTGGTGGATTCAGATATTCCTCATTTTTATGCGCAGTACATTGCGTCGCTCGTTCGTGGCGATCTGGGCACTTCGCGATCACTGAATCAACCGGTGAAAGAACTTTTGCGTGAGCGGCTGCCGACTACACTGGCTAACCTGGCATTCGCGCTGGCGGGTGGCTGGCTGCTGGGCCTGGCTTTGGCAATCGCCGCACAAATGTGGGACATCCGGGTCCTCAGCTTTCTTGCCAATGGGCTGAGCGGGACTTTTATTTCCACCCCAGCGGCTGCTCTGGCGCTGGTCTTTTTATTGTTGCGATGGCCTCCGGCTTTTGCGGCGGCGCTGCTGGTATTCCCCAAGATTTATCGCTATACGCAAAACCTGCTGCAACAAAGCAGCGAGATGCCGCACGTGCTTACGGCGCGAGCAAAGGGCGCAGGCCCATGGCGGATTTTAACGTGGCACGTTGCTCCAATTGCATTCCCACAGATCATAGCGCTGGTAGGCGTTTCCATCAGCATTGGGATTGGCGTTCTGCTGCCCATTGAAGTTGTAAGTGACGTTGCCGGCATTGGACAACTAGCTTGGCAAGCAGCTCAGGCCCGCGATTTGCCATTGCTTGTAAACCTGACCATGGTGGTTACGTTTGTTACCGTCTGCGCAACTTTGATTTCAGATGCGGCCCAGCGAGGCTTTAAGCGGAGCGCTGCATGAAGACCATACGTGTGACAGCCATTGCGATACTGGCGCTGACTGCATTGACCGTTCTGGGCGCACATTACCTGGCTCCGGCTGGATATGAACAGCAATTTCGCGAGACGCCACAAGCCGCCCCATCCGCACATCATCTGCTGGGCACTGACGAGTTAGGACGCGACCGTTGGGCACGCTTGCTTTACGGAATGCGGGTTTCTTTAACGCTTGCGCCATTGGCAGCGCTCTTCACCACATTGCTTGCCGGGCTAGTCGGCGGAATAGCGGGATATTTTGGCGGATGGACGGAGCGCTGCTGCAAACTGCTGATCGATCTATTCCTTTCCGTACCGTGGTTATTTCTTCTGATTACAGTGCGCGCGGTCCTGCCGCTGAATGTTTCACCAGAAGCATCCGTTACTGTGACTTTTGCTTTGCTGGGGCTTCTGGGATGGGCGGCTTCTGCGCGCGTGATATGCGCTGGCGCCAAGGACCTGATGAAGTCAGAGTTCGTATGGATGGCCCGGGCATCCGGCTTTTCTGGATTGAAGTTGATACGGCTCCATCTTATGCCCAACCTGCGCGGCGCGCTGCTGGCACAGTTCTGGATTTCGATTCCTGTTTTCATCATCGCTGAAGCCAATCTGGGAGCGTTGGGACTGGGTGTGGCCGAGCCTTTGCCGTCCCTTGGCAGCCTGCTGCGGGAACTTCAGGATTCGGTCATGGTACGTCCGGAACCTTGGCGGTTGCTGCCGCTTGCGGTACTTATAGTGGTTATCAGCTCCTTCCATGTATTACTGAACAAACAGGAGATACGCAATTGAAGCGATATTATTTAGTCTCCACCATCGTGCTGCTGGGCGCGATTTCTGTGTTTGCCCAAAGCGGGGGAGAGTTACGCTTCTGCCTTCGTTCTGAGCCCAAGACATTTAATCCGTTGTTGGTGGAAGATGAAGCCTCCGAAACCATCCGGTATTTGACCGGGGGCGTGCTGGTGCGCGTAAATCGGCTCACGCTCAAAGCTGAGCCCGACCTGGCGACTTCATGGAAAGTTTCAGAAGGTGGCAAGCGCATCCGGTTCAAACTGCGCGAAGGATTGAAGTATTCAGACGGTACTCCTTTCTCAGCAGAAGATGTCGCTTACACGATGCAGCAATTGATGGACCCAGCTCTTCACTCCAGCACCGGCGATGCATTCCGCTCCGCAGATGGCAAGCTGGCGACGCGTGTAGTTTCCGCGAAAGAGATTGAGATTGATTTTCCGGCACCGGTGGCGAACCTGGTGAATCTTTTTGATACCGTCGCAATCCTTTCAGCAAAGTCACCGCAAAAAGAAATGGCCGCGCTGGGGCCGTTCTATGTGGCAGAGCGCAAAGCCGGATCGTTTTTGTTGCTGAAGCGAAATCCTTATTACTGGAAGAAAGATGCGGCAGGGAAGCAGCTTCCATACCTCGACTCAATCCGGCTCGATATCGAACAAAACCCTGAAATTGAAGCGATGCGATACAAGCGCGGCGAAGTCCAGTTGATCAACACAGTCTCGCCGGCAATCTTTGAAAAGCTTTCCGCCGATAATGCTTCTGTCCGGGACGCCGGCGCTTCCACAGATACGGAACAACTTTGGTTTAACCAGGTTCCGGGTGCGCCGCTGCCTGCCTACAAGAAAGCCTGGTTCACTTCCACAAATTTTCGTCGCGCGATCTCTGAAGCAATCAATCGCAATGATCTGGCGCGAATTGTCTTTCGTGGGCACGCGGTGCCGGCCATCGGAATCATCTCGCCCAGCAATAAGTTCTGGTTTAACAGCGACCTTAAGCCGCATGCGTATGACATATCGAGTGCGTTGCGCAGGTTGCAGCAGGATGGCTTTCAGTTGCAAGGCGAAACGCTGAGAGACAAGGCCGGCAACGCCGTGGAATTCTCTATCGCCACGAATGCAGGCAATCGAGCGCGTGAAAGCATGGCCACCATGATCCAGCAGGACCTGAAGAAGATTGGAATCAAGGTGAACGTGCTCACGCTGGATTTCAACTCTTTGCTGGAGCGGATGACGCAATCCTATAACTATGAAGCTTGCTTGCTGGGCTTCCAGAACGTAGAACTCGATCCCAATTCGCAGATGGCCGTGTGGCTGAGTTCGGCCGACAATCATCAATGGAACCCGAACCAGAAATCGCCGGCAACACCGTGG
>JBAVUZ010000042.1:0-1580 GCA_049697035.1 Candidatus Angelobacter sp.
GACAGGTTTGCCTGCGCTGGCTTATACCGCCGGGCTTGCGTACGAATTGAATTGGCGATGGCTTTACATTTCCTCTGCCGCAATTATTTTTTACGGAGCGCCACTGTTCGTTGTGCTGCGCCGCAAGGTCGTCGCAACATTTTATGTCTGGGCGCCGATCGTTGCTGTAACAGGGACCGTGGCCATGGTGCGGGCGTGGCATGGGGAGTACATCTTCGGTTTTCTGGCCATTCTTACTTTGGGCTTTGCCTTCCCAGGATTTCTTTTTTATAGGCGTTATCCCCGCTGGTCACCTGGCGTTGTCACCAGCGCGGGAGGCTTTCTGCTTTGGGGCGCTGTTTTCCCGCTTGGGCGAATTATGGATGTATGGGCCCCCGCGGTAAAGATCAATCCTGAGCTCTGGAACACTCCTAAGTTTTTCGTGGCTTTTGGAATGATCCTCACACTGCTGGAAGACAAATCAGAGTTCCTGCGTTCCGCCGGGCGGCGCGAGCAGAAACTAAACCATCAATTGCAGAAATTTGCCGGCATCACTTCAAGACTTCTGACCGGTGTGGAGGTTAATTCAGTCTGCAATGAAATTGCCGCTGCCATCAGGGAAACCAGCACCTTTGATCGGGTCGTGATTATTCTCAGCAATGACGGCAGAAACCTGTTTGCCGCCGGACACGCTGGTTATGAAGGCGATGCGAAAACCCTTATCGAGCACAAATGCAATGAGATTTGGAAATTTGATGACATGGTGGAAGCGTGCACGATCGGCGAGAAACTGGGTGAGAGATCGGTCATCTTGCGACCGGAGCAAATGGAAAAATACGGCCAGGTACCCAGCTCCACCAGCTTTGAACCTTCAGCATATTGGATGAAAGGGAACGAGATACTGGTGCCGTTGCGTTCCATGCGCGGTGTGCATGTTGGATGCATTGGCCTGAGCGATCCACGGGATGTTACCCGGGTAAACGCCGAGGAGCTGACTAAAATCGAATTGCTTGCCGGCGATCTGGCCGTGACGGTGGACAACGCCGCTTTGCACCGCCAACTGGCGCGTGCGGAGAAGCTGGCGGCGATTGGCCAGCTTGTTGCCGGCGTTGCCCATGAATTGAACAATCCGCTAACGTCCATCGTTGGTTACACGGAGCTCATCAGCGACGAGGTTCCTGAAGGTCCGGCGCGGCAGAAGCTGGACAAAATGTTGCGCGAAGCCCAGCGCATGAAGCGAATCATTGAAAACCTGCTGCGGTTTGCCCGCCAGAACAGCCTGGCCAGAAAATCGGCGGATCTTGAAGTGCTATTGCAGGATGTTCTGGCGTTGCGCGAGTATCATATGCATAATCACGATATCGAGGTTGAGGTCCAGATTGAGCCGGGACTTCCTCACGTAGCGCTGGATGAAGACCAGTTCAAGCAGATCTTGTTGAACCTGCTGAATAATTCAATCGACGCGCTGGAAGGGAACTCCAAAAAGCGAATAAGGATTGAAGCAAGCTGCAACAACGGCCGTGTGATACTTTGCTTTGACGACAATGGGTATGGTTTTGCGGATTTGAATCGCGTCTTTGACCCCTTCTACACCACTAAGC
>JBAVUZ010000043.1:0-8457 GCA_049697035.1 Candidatus Angelobacter sp.
GCGACGCATAAACTCAAGCGATGATGATCCCGCTGTGCACCGCACCTCTTGACTCGTTCTCATACACTAAACTCTAGTCCACACTCAAAATTCCTTTTAGGAAAGGCGTACGGTATGCAACAACACACGATGGAGCTAAGCCAAGACATATCAGCCACATTGCGTGGCTTGCTGGATCAACTAGGGGTCAACCAAGTCTCTCATTCCGGTCAGACATTGATGTGTCATCTGACCGCCACCAGCAAAATTCTGCAGGACTGGGGTTGCCGACAAGAGCTATGCGCCGCTGGTCTGTTTCACAGTATTTACGGTACCGAGATGTTTCGCGTTGCCAAGCAATCCTTCGAGGATCGGAGAATGTTGCAGCAGGCTATTTCGGAAGACGCCGAGAATCTGGTTTATCTGTACGGTACCATCAGCCGCCAGAGTCTCTATGATGCCGCGCAAGCGGAACAGGCAGAGAAAGATGCGATGGTGCGAGATTTTCGGACCGGTGCCGAGGTCATCATCACGCGAGAGAGATTGTCGGAGTTGCTGACTCTTGATTTTGCCAACACCCTGGAACAATGCCCTCGTGTTTACGTGCGGGACGGGCTGATCGAAATCTACCGGAGAGCCGCATCGATTCTGCCCCCACCTGCCGTAAGCACTCTAAACAGATGGGAAGAGATCAAGAAGAACCAACCTCTTCTCTTACGGGCCCGGTTGCGTGCGCAGTTTTATTTCGTTTTGATGTACAGACATATATCGAGGGGGCTCAACCGCTTACGCTTTGTCAGGACTTGACCGACGATATCAAACGGATGGTAATGGGTCAGTTTCGTTTTCCACAGACAGTACCCTGATAAGCGCCATGATATATCCGCGTGGCGAATTTGTTGTCGCTTGGAATCTCCTCTTCACACCAGACAAACGCCCCGGAAGTCTTCTTCTGGGAGGTTACGTTTGAGGATCGGCAGATGTCGGCGAACGGAAGCATTCATACGGACTCCAAGGCAAAAACGAGGGACTAAATGGGGGACTACGATGTGTTTCTTGCAGGTCCTCACAAGTGCTTAGATGTCATCCGTGCGCTTGTAAGTCCTTCAAAATCAGTTTCCCTTGGCACTCATAACTCAAAGATCCGGGCGAATTCGATAGCAAAGTGTGCGTCGTCATGACTGGCTCGAAGGCCGCGGGCCTCGCCTCACCCTGATCGGCTTTCAGGACGATGCATCGGACCCAGTTGGGCGTAGTTCTCCAAGACAGCTTTTTGTTCGATGGAACAATTGCTGAAAATATCGCGTTCTCTCGTCCTTCAGCAACCCAGTGAAAAACCTGCAATCCAGCACGTCCGCGCATTTCAATTCGTTCCATGGCCTATTTGGCCCCCAAGCATCTTTTTTGAAGAAAGGAATATATCCATGATTGAATGGCACTCAGATCCAACCGCCTTGCCGCTTGTGGGGACGGCCCAGGAAAAACGCTCTTCCGGCCGTGAACTTCATGCTTGGCTGATAGCCAATAAAACGCAAATACAGCACCTTCTGCAGCAACATGGAGCTATCTTGTTTCGAGGATTCGGTGTTGCTTCCGCGGAAGAATTTCAGGATATCGCTGCCGTTTTCTGCAGCAAGTTTGGCGATTATATCGGCGGCAACTCACCGCGCACTAAGGTGATGTCTCATGTCTTCACGTCGACTCAATATCCCGCAGAAGAAAAAATCTCACTGCATAACGAAGCCTCCTATTTGAAACAAATGCCGGATGCGATCCTTTTTTTCTGCAAAAAGGCGGCAGCTAAAGGAGGACAGACACCCCTTGCGGATTGCCGGCGCGTATTGGCCCGCATTGATCCGGAGGTGCGCCGGCGTTTTGACCGCAACGGGGTGCGATATGTGAATAACCTGCATGGAGGCGACGGGCTGGGCAAATCCTGGATGCAGGCGTATGGCACCAAAGACCGTAAAGAAGTGGAAAGACGTTTGGAGTGCGATGGCCAGGTATTCGAGTGGAGACGTGACGGAGGACTTCGAATCTGCATGAATGCTCCCGCAACAGTTCGCCATCCGCGAACCCAGGAAGATGTCTGGATCAACCAAGCTGAACAATGGCACCCATCAAGCCTGGACAGTACTCTGCTGGAGGAACTGCTCTCTATTCTCAGCGAAGATGAGTTGCCGCACAATGCATTCCTCGGGGACGGTTCTCTGCTGAGTGTGCAAGACCTCAGGAACATTCGGGAAGCGATGGCAGCAGAAGAGCGCGTGTTCGCATGGCAGGAAGGAGATGTCCTGCTCTGCGACAATTTTCTTGTAATGCATGGCCGCCAACCCTACTCCGGAGACAGGAAAATTCTCGCGGCCATGGGATGAAGCCTTGCCGATGAGTCGCTAGCAAGAAGACCATTTACGACCAGTATCTGCTCTCGCTGGTGTCACAGATGGCGGTTAGCAATTGGCAATTAAAGCGGTTCCTTAGTAGATATATCCGATATTGGCGGCGGGGTAGACTGGAATCGGCGAGTTCTCTTCGATGACAAGCGATATTTATGGCGCGAGCCTATTCCGACGATCTGCGGAGCAAAATTTTGCGGGCGTATGAACATGGACGGCAAGGGCTGGAGGCCATCGCCGAACAGTTTGGGGTCAGCTACGGCTACACCAAGAAGATTCGCCGACAACAGTTACAGAGCGGGCGGGTAGAAAGGTCACTGCAGGCGCGTCATGGACCGATCAGCCGAGTGACGCCAGAAATCGAAGAGCAGTTGCGGCGGTAATTGCGGCGGCAGCCGGATGGCTCAGCCGGACGCGCCTGTGGGAGGTGCTGCAACGGCTGGAACTGCGGCGTAAAAAAAATCCCTCCACGCGAGCGAGCAGGACAGCCCCCAGGCGCAACAATGGCGCCAAGTCTGGTGGGAAACGGTAAGCCAGATCGATCCGGCACGGCTGGTGTTTCTGAACAAGAGGGGTGTGATCACGGAAATGACGCCCCGCTACGGCCGGGCCGAAGGTGGCCAGCGCGTCCACGATGCGGTGCCCGCTGGGCATTGGCATACACTGACGGTCCTGGCGGCTCTCAGCTTACGCGGTATACGAGCCGCGATGACGGTCGAGGCGCCCACTGATATCGGATACACTGACCAGGAAACTGTACTAAGTAACTTTCAACTACACTCTAGGCTCCTTGAGCAATTTTTCGCCATCACGCCTTAGATAGTGAAAGTGCGAGGGTTGTTACAACTTGGAGTTCTTCCATCGCAGTGATAGTAAATGGCCTTTTCCAGCCGCTTTCTGACAGAGGTCTCAAATGAGCACACAGCTTCAGACCGAAATGATCCCACAGCTTCATGCCGAACTGACCCAGCCCGAGCTCACCATTCCGAACTGGAGCCCGGCCCTCCGGATTGCCTTTCGATTCTGGATGGTATATCTGGGGCTGTATTGTCTTGCCACGCAAATCATCACCAACGGAACCGACTTTCCCGATCCGGCCACTCTCTGGCCGCTGCGCCCCGTGATCTCCTGGACCGCCGCCCATATTTTCCACGTGAATGCGCCCCTGTCCTTCGGCGGCAACAGCGGCGGCGCCGACTGCATGTTCGGTTGGGTCACGGCCTTCTGCCTGCTAATGATTGCCACTGCTGCGACCGTCGTCTGGTCACTTCTCGACCGCCACCGGGAGAATTACACTGGGCTGCATAAGTGGTTTCGGCTTTTCGTGCGCTTCGCGCTTGCCGGACAGATGATTTTCTACGGTTTAGTGAAAGTCGTCCCGCAGCAGATGCCGTATCCCTCATTGACCCGGCTGCTGCAGCCTTTCGGCACCTACTCCCCTTACGGGGTTCTCATCAACTCCGTCGGCTCAGCCCCGGTTTATGAAATTTTTACCGGCTGCGCCATGCTCGCAGCTGGATTGCTGCTGATCGTCCCTCGCACGGCCACCCTCGGCGCCCTGATCAGCCTCGCCGACATGATCCTGGCGTTTATGCTGGCCATGACGTACGATGTGGTAGCAAAGCTGTTAGCCTTCCACCTCATCCTGCTCTGCTGCTTTCTCCTGGCCCCCGACGTTCCACGCCTGGTCAGATTCCATTTGCTGCGCCGGACCACGTCGCCTTCCACGGAAGCGCCACTCTTCCGTGGCGTCCGGGCCAATCGGATCGCACTTGCCGCGCAAATCATATTGGGTCTGTGGCTCATAGCCCTGTCCTGCAACTACGCCTGGGGTGCCTGGAATACCCGAGGCGGGGGCAGACCGCTCCCGCCGCTCTATGGCATCTGGGAGGTGAAGCAGATGTCGATCGACGAACAACCACGCCCGCCGCTGCTCACCGACTCCACCCGTTGGCGGCGCGCCATCTTCGATTACCCCGACCGGATGGCCTTTCAGCGCATCGACGATTCGTTCGTTCCTTATGGCGCCTCGGTCAATCTCCAGGAGAGAACTCTCGCCCTCACGAAGAGTGACGACAAGAGCTGGACGGCGAGCTTCACGTTCCAGCGGCCTGCCGGGGATCAACTCATCCTGAATGGCCGGATGGACAATCATCAGGTTCATATGGAGCTTCAGTTGACTGACCGGAATAAGTTTCTGCTGGTCTCAAGAGGTTTCCACTGGATCCAGGAGTTTAAATTGCTTCCGCAGCCGTGATTGGAATAAACATTTTCCCCAACGGTGCAACTGAGTTCAGGTCTCCATTACCGTTCTTGGAGTAAATGGGACGACCTGGCCAATTCGGAGATAGCCCTGGCCAGGCTGGTGAAACGTCGCCACAGCAGCCTTGCATGAAAAGGGCTACCGTATCCTCCCGCCGCGCTTCGTACTCTCCAGTTTGGGATCTTTCCTCTACAAACCTCATGGCTTCCCCGGGAAAATCAGCACTAAGATACTGGGTGCCTCCCCACAAGGTGCTATGAACGCCATAGTTCACCAACAGTATAGGTCTGAGGAACCCTCAGATCTGTGCTGGCAATTCGTTCGTTGGCGGTTCGGTTTAGTGACCATGCGGAAGCGATCGGATTACGTTGTCAATTTCTTGGTTGCCGACGATTCTGAAGTTGATGGCGATAAGAGCATTTCTCGATACCTATTCTTTCGGCACCGCCCCAAATTGAGTTCGATGAGTGCATTGGCCTGTTCTCGCCAGTCCAGAACTTAACTGGAGAAAATGCCAATACTGCTAGCTGGGAGCGATTCGGATGATCACTGCAGATTCACAAGATCTTCGGCGGACCACCCGGTCCGGACGTTCACGTACGGCTCAGAGCTCGCCCAATTGTGCGGGGTAAATCGCACGATATCCACCTCTAGATCCGCGCTTCTTATGTTGCGAATTCGCGCCCTAACGTCTTGCGGCGGTTCACTTCCATTCACAACTGCCGTCAGCAGTAATGGCTTGCTCACGTGTCCAAATCCACTGGAAGAAAGGTGAAACTTGACTATTCGACGATCTCTGACTAAAGTCAGAGATCATGGATAGGGGCGCGGTTCAGCAAGTGCGGAGCTTTAACCGAATTGTGGCCGAGCGCATAGGCGCTTTGGACGATCGTTTTTTGAAGCGGGACCGCCCAATCGGTGAGGCTCGGTTGCTTTGGGAGATCGGATCGCAGGGCGCCGAAGTTCGTGAACTGCGAAGCCGCCTTGGAATTGATTCGGGCTATTTCAGTCGGGTATTGCGCTCTTTGGAAAAACAAAGGCTTATCGGGACTCGCGTAGTTCCGGAAGACCGGAGATTGCGCCGGATTTTTCTCACCAGGGCTGGGTGGGCAGAACGCGCCGAGCTTGAACGGCGATCCGATGAACTGGCCACAAACATTCTGGAATCACTGTCAGATCAGCAACGCAGCGTGCTCACTGCGGCGATGAGGCAGGTTGAGCAACTGCTGCGAGCATCGATGATAACTTTCGGTATCGAGTCCCCAACTACTCCAGATGCCCGGTGGTGCTTCGATCAATATACTGCGGAACTCAACAGCCGGTTCGATGGGGGCTTTGATCCGGGGATGAGCCGCTCGGCCCACCCTGAGGAACTCACGCCGCCTTCGGGACTATTGATTCTGGGGCGTCTACAAGGCAGACCTGTTGGCTGTGGGGTACTGAAATTTCACAAGAAGGAACCGGCTGAGCTAAAGAGAATGTGGATTGCAGAATCGGCACGTGGGCTCGGAGTTGGCCGTCGGCTGCTAGCTGAGCTGGAACGGCACGCTCGCAAAACAGGTGTCAAGGTCCTTCGTCTGGAGACCAACCGAGCCTTGTATGAGGCGATCCATCTCTATAAACGCTCTGGATATGTCGAAGTCGAGGCATTTAATGCTGAACCGTACGCACATCACTGGTTCGAAAAACAGTTGGTCTGTGTTGAAGTCAGTAGTAACCCAGTATCCTCGGGAGTTTGCCATGAGCAAGACTGCAATTACCTCGCCTGAACTCGCGCCACCGGTCGGCCCGTTTTCCCAGGCAATCGAAGTCGGTGGTTTCCTCTATCTCAGCGGTCAGGTCGGCCAAGACCCGGCCACTGGCAAGGTCGTCGAGGGGGGTATTGTGGCCGAGACAGAGCGCGTCTTCCAGAATCTCTCGGCGGTTCTCAAGGCGGCCGGCAAGAGTTTCGATCACGTTGCGTGCGCCCGCGTGTTTCTCACGAACATGAGTGACTTCATCGCGATGAATGGGATCTACGCAAAACATTTCAGCCAGCCGTTTCCCGCCCGCACGACGATCGGGGTGGCTGCGCTGCCACTCGGGGCCTGCGTTGAAATCGACCTCGTCGTCAAGGCTTGAGGCCAGACACGGAGGGTGATCTCATGAAGTACGCATTTCACATCGTCGATGTTTTCAGTTCGACACCGTTCGGCGGTAATCAACTGGCGGTTCTGCCTGACGCGGCGGGTATTTCGACCGAGGGCATGCAGAAGATTGCCCGCGAATTCAATTTCGGCGAAACGACCTTCGTCCTGCCGAAGAAGAATCCTGCGAACACATGTCGGGTGCGCATCTTCACACCTCGGACGGAGCTCGACGTCGCGGGGGCTCCCTCGGTCGGCACAGCCTGTGCGCTCGTGATGAAACAGCATGTAGGGCCAGGTGATCCAATCCGGCTCATTCTGGAGGAGAATATCGGTCCCGTGACGGTTGACGTCGCTCGGCGAAATGGGGGGTTCCAGGGCACGTTGATGTTGACGGAGAAGATCGAGGCACCGAGCGGCGCACCTTCTCCGACTGATCTCGCCGCCGTCCTATCCATCGAGCCCGCCGAGGTGAGCCAAGTCTTTTTCGCGGGCGCCGGTGTTCCATTCTGTTTTGCGCAACTGAGCTCGAACGAGGTCGTCGATCGGGCGACGATCAATCGGGCTGCCTGGACGACAATGCTCGTGCGCGCGTGGTCTCCCCACGTCTTCTTCTTCGCGGGAAATCTACGGGATGGCGGCAAGCTCTATGCTCGCATGTGGGCACCCGCACTGGGCGTCGAAGAAGATTCCGCGACGGGCAGCGCCTGTGCCGCCCTCGCCGGTGCCATGGCATCGAAGCAAGATTTTGGCGGGACGGCCTATCGCCTTTCGATCCTGCAAGGCGTCTTGATGGGGCGTCGAAGCGAAATTGAAGCGGAGGCTCGCAAGAGCGGGAACGTCGTGACCTCTGTCAGCGTTGGTGGTGCCACGGCCTACATTGCAAGCGGCGAAATCGAGGTGCCGCCGTCCGCGCTGGTGTCTCAGATCGTCGAGGGCGCTCCTATGCGTGTAAGCCGGCGTCAATGAGGGAACAGGAAGTCGAGGCATTGAATGCCGAACCGTATGCACATCACTGGTTCGGAAAGAACAGTTGGTCGTCAGTGGTCTGAACCGAAATCAAAATGTGAAAGGAAAATCTCAGATGAGCAAAAAGAGAGCAGGCGCAGTATTCATCATGTTCCTTACTTTCGGCTTGATCACTCAGGCATTCGCGCAGGGCCGGGAGCCCAAATTCAATTCCAATGCGGATGACATCAGGAAAATCGGCAACTTGGTGGAGGAGTTCCGTCAGGACATTATCCACAAGGATGGGGATGCCCTGAAGAAGCTCATGCTGAATCCCAATGTGCTCTTTCATTCGATTGACGACCAGGAATCTGTTGATAAGGCTCGAAAACTTAACGCCCAGTTCGATGGAATTGGCCCTAGCGTACTCGATGGATTTGTGACTTTGCTCGCCACGTCAAAGGACAAACTCGAAGAAACGTTTCAAAACATAGAGATTCGCCAGGACGGTGACCTTGGATTAGTGACAATGAATTATGACTTTCTCATCAACGACAAGATTCATCATTCAGGCCTCGAACACTGGCAGGTACGCAAAATTGATGGGCAATGGAAGATCTTATCGGTTACCTGGACGAAATACAGTCATAGCTGACCTTCGCCTCGGAAATTCATCGCTGGGGTTCGCCATTGTTTTTGTTAAGTGAGAGTTATGGCAGCACAATTCATTTAGTGACATAGGAGG
>JBAVUZ010000044.1:0-3543 GCA_049697035.1 Candidatus Angelobacter sp.
TTGCATTACTGCTGTCAGGTGAGGCCATCAGGCCCTTCTTATCGTTCCCCCTCGTCTTAAGAAAGGACATCCGCTGGCTGCGCCGCATTTTTCTTCGGCCGTCGATTCGCCTGAAGAATCTTCTTCCGTAGCCGCAACGATTTCGGCGTGACTTCAACCAGTTCGTCGTCGGCCACAAACTCAATCGCCTGCTCCAGAGTGAGGTTCTTGTACGGTACCAGGCGAATGGCTTCGTCGGCGCTGGAGGAGCGCATGTTTGTGAGCTTCTTTTCGCGAACGGCGTTTACATCAAGATCGACTTCACGGGCGTTTTCGCCCACGATCTGTCCTTCATAAAGTTCCACGCCGGCGTTGATAAACAAAACGCCGCGTTCCTGGAGGCTCCACAAAGCGTATGCGGTGGAATTGCCATTGCGGTCAGAGACCAGAGCGCCGGTCATGCGATGAGGAATTTCGCCCAGCCATTCGGTGTAACCGTCAAAAAGCGAATTCAGGATCACGGTGCCGCGCGTATCGGTAAGCAACTCTGAGCGCAGGCCGATCATGCCCCGGCTGGGGATGGTGAATTCCAAACGCACGCGACCGGAGCCGTGATTGTGCATCTTGAGCATCTGGCCTTTGCGCGCGCCAAGCTTTTCAATCACGACGCCGATGAACGCTTCCGGAATGTCCACCATCAGCTTTTCCTGGGGCTCCATCAGTTTGCCGTCAATGCGCTTGGTGACGATTTCCGGCTTGCCCACCGCAAGCTCAAAGCCTTCACGGCGCATGGTTTCAATCAGGATGGAAAGCTGAAGCTCGCCGCGGCCCAGGACCTTGAATGAATCAGTGGCGCCCACGTCTTCCACGCGCAAGGAAACGTTGGTGAGCAGCTCTTTTTGCAGACGATCACGCAGGTTGCGCGACGTGACGTACGTGCCTTCGCGTCCGGAGAACGGCGAGGTGTTCACGGAAAACTGCATCGCGATGGTCGGCTCGTCAATGACGATGTGCGGCAGCGGCGCGGGATTTTCAACTTCGGTAATGGTTTCGCCAATGCCGATTCCTTCGACTCCGGCAATGGCGACGATATCGCCCAACTCAGTCTGGTCAATATCGACGCGCTTGAGGCCACTGAAGGAAAACAGTTTGGTGATCTTCCATTTCTGCACCGAGCCATCGAGCTTTGCAATGCCTGCTTCCTGCCCGTTGCGCAGCGTGCCGTTGAAGACGCGGGCAATCGCCAGGCGGCCAAGATAATCACTGTAATCAAGGTTCGCCACCAGGATCTGCAAGGGGCTGGCGGCGTCGCCTGCGGGAGCCGGCGTATTGGCAAGAATGGCGTCAAACAACGGCCGCAGATTTTCACCCGGAACGTCAATGCTCGTAGAAGCGGTTCCGGCTTTTGCGTTGGTATAGAGCACGGGAAAATCGAGCTGATCTTCGCGCGCGTCAAGATCTATGAAAAGATCGTATAACTCATTCAGCACTTCCTGCGCGCGAGCATCGGGACGGTCAATCTTGTTGATCACCACAACCGGCGGCAGGCCGGCTTCCAGGGCTTTGCTGAGCACGTAACGCGTCTGCGGCAGAGGGCCTTCACTGGCGTCGACGAGCAACATAACGCCGTCCACCATCTTCAGGGCACGTTCCACTTCACCGCCAAAATCGCTGTGCCCGGGCGTATCGACGATGTTGATTTTTACATCGTGATAAATAATGGCCGTGTTCTTGGCCAGAATGGTGATGCCGCGCTCGCGCTCCAGATCGTTAGAGTCCATCACACGGTCCACCACAGCTTCATTGGCGCGGAAGGCGCCGCTCTGGCGCAGCATGGCGTCCACGAGCGTGGTTTTTCCGTGGTCAACGTGCGCGATAATTGCGATATTGCGAATGCGGGAATTCAAGTCGGCTTTAACTCTGCTCTCTAAAGAATGGGGTACTTCTATTCTATCTGGAATTCCGCATTGATGCGGACCTTCGCGGCGCGCAGCAAGAAAAAACGGACGGCGCCGTGGTTAGAAATCCGGGCCGTCCGCATCCGTCTGTAGCGCAAATATTCTAGTGTGTGAGAGGCCGATCAATCTTGATCCGGTCGTCCATGCCCACGATGGCGCTTTCATGAATGGTTTTGAAGCCGTCTTTCTGGATGGTGATGTCGTAGTTGCCGGCTTCCAACTGGACCTCAAGCGGCGTGGTCTTTTGCAGCGGCGTTCCGTTGATTGTTACTTGCGCTCCCTTGGGTTCAGTCTTGATTTCGATCCGCGCCATGCCCGAGCCGCTTCCGTTGTTGCCTAAAAGCTTTCCCACACCGCTGCTGCCAACCAGCCGAATGTTGTCCGTGCGGCCGGCTGCCATCAGGCTGGGCGCGTAATTCACTGACTGCCCCGCTACCAGCTTGACGTCCGTTGATGCTTCAAGATAACCCTGCTTGCGGACCACAATATTTTGCGCGCCGGGCTCAACCAAAAATTCTATCGGAGTAATTTTGCCGGTATCTTTTCCGTTGATCCAGATTTCAGCACCGGGTGGTTTGCTCGCCACGGTAACAAAGCCTTTGACGGCGCTCATGCGGACATCGATCGGTGTACGCGCGCCGCCCGCGACCTGCACATTGCGCGTCTCAGTGGCATAACCCGGCATGTTGAAAATAACTTTATACGTGCCCGCGGCCAGTCCGGGAATTGTCTGCGGAGCTTTCCATTGTTGCCCTGCGCGGCCTTCGATTTCCACTGTCGCGCCCATGGGCATTGAAGAAACAATCAACTGCCCTTCACTCGCTGTGGGCGGAGCCACTGGAGCCGCCGGCGCGTAGCGTGCTGACCTGCCTGCACGCGCGCGCGTAGGAGCCTGCGCGGGCTCGGACTGCGATCTGCCTTCCTGCTCATCCTGCGCGGCTTTTACTTTCTCGATCGCCTGCTCTGCCTTGCCGCTAAATGGCGCAGGCGCATTCGCCGCCGAGCGCGACGGCGCAGCCGCATCTTCTTCTTCCGCCGGATGGCGCTGGAACAGCAACGCTAAAACCACAATCAGGCATAGTCCGCCGACCACCGCCGCTACAACCTTCCAGTGGTTCGCCGTGCTTACCGGCTTGCGTACTGACGTTTTTTCCCCCGGACCAACATACGTTGTTCCCACGGTCCCCGGCGTCTGCTGTTTCACAACCTGGCTGGCCGACCCTGACGGCACGGCCCTAAAGCTCTGGCTCGCGTTGGGGCCCGGCATCGCTTTAAAGCTCTGGCTGGCGTTGGGGCCGGGCATAGGTTTTATCGCCTGGCTCGCATTCGGTCCCGGCCCATCCTGATAGGCAGGCATTGATCCTGTGCTGTTGGCGCGGGAAACCGGCGCAGATTTTGCGGCTTCTTCCAGCGCGTCAAAGAATTGCTGGCCACTCGCGTATCTTGCAGCCGGATTTTTCGACAGCGCCTTCAACACCACTTTTGAAATCTCTTCCGGCACGCGCGGATGCGCCATCTGCATCGGGTGCGGATTCACGTCTGTAATGTTGCGATCCACTTCACCCAGGTGCGGTCCGTGGAACGGGCTGCGCGCCGTGTAAAGCTG
>JBAVUZ010000045.1:0-6221 GCA_049697035.1 Candidatus Angelobacter sp.
AGAGATTCCCATTCTCGATCTTGATGTCCGGGAGCCATGAGTACTCCTACTCAGAATTTTGTTCAACAGCTGCTCTTAGCTGATCCTGCGCCGCACCTTTGCAAAGACAGAGCGGAATTCTCCCGCAACATCAGCCGCCAGCAGCCGGTATGAATCATCTGCCGGGACTTGCTGCCAACGGTACTTTCCCACCACCCACAAACATGCCAGTAGAAATGCGCCAAAGACACTACCGCCAACGATCAGGCTGCGGATAGGACTGGAACGTTTTTCCGGGGCAACTCCCGCATCCATCACGCGGACGATGGGAAGCTCTTTTGCTTCTTGAATCTTGGCCATCTCAAATTGCTGAGTCACGAACGCGTAAACTGCTTCCTGAATCTTGGCTTCGCGGTAAAGATCCGCATAGCGCGAGCCCAGGCCAGGCAGTGTATGCATGGAAGGATAAGGGGCGGACCAACCGGAGGCTGAGTCCTGCGCTGCCACGTCATTGCTTTGGCCGACGAGCGTCCTGAGTTGCGATCTCAATTCTGCCATGCGCGCTTTGAGCGTGCGCACGCGCACATTATCGTCAGAATAAATTTGTTGCAGCCCTTTCAGCTCGGTTTCACTGGCGATGAGCTCGCCCTGCATGCGGGCGGCGGCATCCATCACGGCACGGCCTTCATTCTGGGGATCGACCATGGAGTTTTTGGTGGTGAACTGGCTTAAAGCGGCGGAGGCGCGGGCGAGATCCTGTTTCGCGGTGGCAAGACGTTCCTCTAGAAACTGGCGTTCGCGGTGGGCCGAAGAAGTATTGAGATCGACAGCCAGCCGGTTCAGCTCGTCGACATAAGCATTGGCTATCTGCGCGGCCATCTTTGGCTCATAGTCGGTGACTGTGAGCGTGATCACGCCGCTCTTTTTGTCTTCCTCAATGTCAGTAAACCTGGCCAGCTTTTTGCGCGCTTCAAAATAGGTGCTTTTGCCGTAGCGAGCGCGCAAGTCAAAGCGGTTAATCAGGCGATCCTGCACCGTGCGGCTCTTCAGTACCTCAACGTAAAACGCGCCGGGAGTTTTGGCGCCGAGCAGGCTGGCCGCGTCCAGCCCGAATCCCATACTTGAATTTTCATTGCCAAGAGCCTTGCTCATGAGGCCCATCATTGAGCTGCTGCCGTTCGTGCTGGAATTTTCTCCGGGGACAAACCTGACGGCAGACTTGAAGTGCGGTGGAATAAGAAAAGCCAGAGCGACGGAAGCGATGAGCGTTTTCCAGATTACGCCCCACAGAAAGCGGCGTGATCGCCACAGCACCCAGAGCTTCTCTCCTTTGCGATCGTCAGGCTCGGGCGCTGGCGGGGAATATCGCTTCTCCAGCTCCGGATGGATGGAGGGGGCGTAAATGGGTACGGTGGCCTGGCCCCTAGCTTCCACGTTTGAATCTCCAATGCGGCCAATATGTTAATTGAAATGACGCGGTGAAATCATTCTGTTTTTTCCCAGCGCTTAGTAACGGGAAATTCCAATATTCATACTGCAAAAAGGTTGTGAGAGACAGTCTGGGAGACAATGCCCATTCTGACTTGGCATATATGTCCCTGAGATTTCCGCCCTGGAGAAACATGCTGTCCGCGATTTCACTACGGTAGCCGAACTGGACCGTTTTATCCGCTGCGGCCCAATACGTGGTACTGGCGCGCAAGGAAATTCCCTGCCGGCCCACCGTAGCATCACCCATGATGTTGCCTTTATTCGTGTAGCCATCCAGGTAACGGTCATTCCAGTAGAAGAACCCTCCGTTCAACGGCTGAATCAGTCCGGGAAGGTTGGTGTAAGAACCTTCCACGCGAAAATCCAGACGCTCCATGCCGGGAAAATGAGACAGATAGAGTCCCGGAGTATGCGCGGAGCGGCGCGGATAACCGATGGGTGAGATTTCGTCTTCGACAAAAGAATCGTCGTAGAGCGTCAACCAGTTTCTGAAACCGGGAAGGCGATACGTGAAATCGAAAGTGGAACGCCGGTCACCCGGATCGGAGCCGCGACCAGCGCTATTGCCAGTTGAAAATAAAGAATGCTTGAGTGATGACGCTGTTATCGGAAAATCAGGGCCGCCAAACATCCCGGTACGTCCCACGCCAAACTCAAAATTGGGTGTGGGCTTGAAGTTGACCTTGAAACCATTGACCAGCGGCTGCTGCGGCAAAGTCCGACCGAAAGAGAAAACTTCTCCAATCGTTGGATCCTGAGTGTTGTTCCAATGAGAGCCTGTCATTTTTCCAACCCAATACTCGGTGCGGAACGGCCCCAGCAACCTTCCCAGAATCCATGGAAGTTTGGACGGATGCGTCTGGTCAACGCGGAGCATATAAAGAGGCTCAGCATTGTTGCTCCAGAGAAAGGGATCCTGGGTGGGACTGAGCCAAAGAGTCTGTTTGCCAAATGAGGTCTGCCAGCCTTTGATGTTCAGAGAAATGGATGCATCGATCAAGCGGAACTGGTTAAAAGCAGGAATTGCCGAAGCCGGTTGCGGGCCTTTCATGTCGGTAACTTGAATGGCATCCTGCACGGCCTGGGAATAACCGGCAGCTGAAGGAGCGTGCTCATATTCGCCACGGACTGAGAACGCAAGCGCGCCGGCAACGCCGCTAGAAGAAAATCCGCCTAATCCGTTGGTGCCGCGCTGGTAGGGGCGGCCATCGTCATTCACGATGGTCTGGCCGAAGTGGTAACCATCGGTAAGAGGAGGACCGGAGATTGAGGTAGTGCGCGCATACACGGAGTCCAGACCGATATAGTCAGTCGGTTCGTCTTTCAACTCCCGGGCGAATTCGCGGGCAAGTGAGGAGTAAAGCAGGGAGGCTTCATCGGGATTGGATTCATCCACCTCGCCGGAGATTTCCTCAAGCAGCCGTGAGCATTCATTGCGCGTCCATGGCCTGAGCCCGACGATCCCGCTGTTGAGCACGCCCAGCGCGGCAAGGCGATCAAATGCGGGATACACCCAGCTATCAATAGGAACGTACGGTGAACCGCGCTCGGCGTGGGGAAACCCTTCAGGACTTGGATCGGGCGTAAATTTTCCGTAGCCCGCGCCCGGCAGCTCATGATTGTGGTGCGCTTTGTAGGCCTGCCATCCCATCAGCCATCCCATGGCGCTGCCAACTACTACGTCGCTGGGGAAATGGTCGCGGCCGGCAACTCGGGCGGCGCTCACAGTTGTTGCGAGTCCATAGAATAAAATCTGCGAGAGTGGGCCGGGATATTCATGGGCCAAAGCGCTGGCGGCGGACCAAGCGAGCAGAGCGTGGGCCGAAGGAAAAGACGAATTAGCGATTGATGAACTGTTGAAGAACTCACCCTTGAAGTTACCGTCTGTGGGACGAGCGCGCTGGGTGACTGCCTTCAGTACTTCGCCGACGATCAGGCTATTGGTGGCTGCCTCAATGGCAATGATACCGGTCTCTTTTTTATGTTCGTCGCCAGTGTATTTGCCCAGCAGGTAAAGAGAGCCGCTCCCGCCCAGCAACAGAGCTACACCACCGTTGGACGCGGTGCTGGCGTGCTTGCCCAGTGTACTGGTCCCAGTGATCCTTGAGGAAAGCTCTGCATCGGCGTTAATCAGGCCAGCGCTTACTCCAGTGAGCGGCACGATCCAGTTCAAATCCTGGATGCGGGCTTTGAAGGGACTGGTCCAGATATCTTTCTGGTCGCGGGCCATGTTGCGCAGAAACTTTACCGGATTGTCGCTGGCATAGTGAGAGTCGTCACCAGACTGCGCAACTGGCGTAGGTGTTGGCGTTGGCGTGGAAGAAGCAGTCGACGAGCTATCACTCGACTGCCCCCATGTTGCCGTGGCTGCAAAAAAGACGATTAGTAAAATAGCAAGCCTGCAATTTCCCATTCGGGTCAACTCATTCTCTCAGTTAGAAAGTCCTGATAACGCTGACGGCAACGGCCGCGCCGGAAAGCAATGAAATTGTCTGGTTCAGGTTTTTGAAAATTCCCGTGCCTGCGCCCTTTTCAGGAACGAAAATGGTATCGCCAGCTTGCAGGGTTGTGCCCAAAACATTGCCGGACCACCATTCTCCGGAACCGCGGCCCACAACCGTTCCATTGGCGCGGACGACGAATATCTCTTTCTTGTTGGCAAGCGTGGTTGGACCGCCCGCCTGTTTGAGATACCAGCCAGCATGCTTGCCAAAGCTGAAAGTAATAGCGATGGGGTTATAAACCTGTCCCGCGACCATAACAAACGTCGGTTTCTTGGGAATATAGAGCGTATCACCGGCCCGGACTTCGACGTCTGCCTGCGTACCCTGCCACTTTTCAATTTGCGAGCTAACATGAATTAACATTCGGCCATTAGGTTGAAGCTGTTTCAACTTGGCAAGCAGCTGCTGGCGTTCACGCTCCTGGGCAACAGCATTGTTGTTCCGCGACGTTGAGGATGAGGAGGATGAAGAGCCGACGGAGCCCGCGCCACCAATATTCTGTGCCTGGATCTGCGTCACCATGTCCTCGCGGCTTTTGGCTGCGGCCTCGCGAACCTGGGCGCGGTCCAGAATGGCGGCGTAGGGATAGGCTTCATTGGAAAATCCGCCCGCACGTTTGAGGATGGAACTGAGATGTTCTCCGCGCTGGATTCCGTAGCGACCGGGGTGCATAACCTCACCGCTGACAGACACGGCGCCGCCGATATCGTTCCAGCCGCCGATCTGCCGGATGGTAAGAACATCACCCGGCTTCAGCAGGACATCGGTATCGGCTTCGCCGGCCAGCGCGCGTCCAATGGGAATTTCGCGATGGTCCAAATCAACGTGATCGCCATCAATGACGGAATAGCTGGTGAGATCGGCTTCCTGCTGATACGCAGAGCGCTTGAATCCGCCAGACATACGCAGAAGATCCGCTGCGGTCATTTTTTCCGAAAGCGGATATTCGCCGGGACGCAAGACTTCGCCAAAGATGGAAACCTTGGGCCCATCGGTTTCGTAGCGGCCAAAGATGCGAACAGTGTCAAAGGGCTCCAGGCTGGGAGCTTCAATTTTTTTGGAAAGAACGTCGCGCAGGTTAAAAGGAATCACCACCGGAGTGAAGTCCGGAGGATGCAGGCGGACAATTTCCGCGCGGTCGGCGGGCTCGGGAAGGAGATCGTCATAGGAAGATACGAGATCGGTTACCTTGTATCCATCCTTAAAGGAAAACTTTCCGGGACGGAAGACATGTCCTTCAAGGTAAACGGCTCGATTGCTGTACGGAAGAATGGGAAGTACGGTGACGATGTCGCCATCCTGAATGCGAAATCGTTTGAAGGCGTCATCGGCTGCCTGGATTCCGGCCCCGCCGGACACGTTGACGCTCATCATCTCTTTGCGTTCGTGGGCCTGAATACGCTCAACTCTGATGCGGCTCAGCTCTCCAGTAACGGGAACGCCGCCCGCCAAATCGAGGACCTGGTCCAGCGTTTGCTCTTTTCGAAGCTCATAAATTGCGGGCCGACGAACTTTTCCCGCCACAGTGACTTGCGGACCAATGGGCGGCACAAGAATGCTGTCACCAGATTCAAGATGGACTTCAGCGGAACTCACGCCTTTCAACATCAGATCGTAGAGATCGACCTCTTCCACCAGGGCCTTGCCGCGATAATGTTTTACCGTGCGGTAGGACCCGGTATCAGTGGGGCCGCCAGCGGCGATCAAGGCGCTTAAGGCCGTGGAGAGCGAGCTGATGTCATAAGCGGCTGGGTTCTTGACATCGCCCACGACATAGACGCGCACAGTACGCAGCTTGCCCAGGGTAACGTCCACGGAAATCCCACGCAGTTGATGGCTCAGCATCTTCTGAATGGTCTGCTGGACTTCACCAAGGGTCCGTCCGGCAACAACAGTGGAACCGGCTTCAGGAATCGAGATGCGGCCTTCGCGGTCGACCGAACGCTGGATGTGTTGTGAAGATGTGCCCCAGTAATCGATGACCAGTTCATCGCCGGGACCGAGAATATAGTCCGGGCCAACGGGAACGCTCAGAGTAGATTTATCGGCAACGGCTGCGCTGTTGCGAAAAAGGGCCGCGCCAAAGCGCTCCAGTTTTGTTTCGTCCACTGTGGCCTGCGTATAAAGATCACGCAAGGCCGGCAGGTTGCGGAGAGGATATTGTTCCTGCGTCGGGCCTTTTTCGATCTTCGGCCTTCGCGGACGTGCTTGTCCATTCGTTCCTTGCTGACCACCCTGCATTCCTTG
>JBAVUZ010000046.1:0-15015 GCA_049697035.1 Candidatus Angelobacter sp.
AACAGTGCGTACTGGTCCAGGACGAGGAGCGACGTCACCTTTCGAGGCACCAGCGGCGCCACAAGCCACAAAGATCCAAACGCTGCCGCCATTCCAACGAGCGCAACGCACAAGGTTAACCAGTGCCTGCGCCACGCTGCGATCATGAGCATGACAAAGACGGAGGTTCCCGCAATCAGCAGAAACGGTAAAAGAGCGAGCAGGTCAGTAGTGTTCATCCTATCTCCGCAACGCGTGCATGGTCTGCCCTGCGTGTTGTAGCAGCGTCTCCATCGTCCGATCGAAGGTGTTGAACACAGGCTGCGGATAAAGTCCTAGCCAAAGGAGAATAACGATCATCGGAGTGAAGATGATTGCTTCGCGCACTCCGAGATCAGGCAGCGTCCAATGGTGGTTGTTGGGCCCATGGAAGGCATACTGGACAAACTTCAGCGCGTAGAAAGTGGACGCTAGGATGCCGACCGCCGCAACCGCCGTCAAGATCCTGCTCTTTTGATAAACGCCGAGTAGGATCATGAACTCACCGACAAAGTCGCCCAGGCCGGGCAGTCCCATCGAGGCCAGCGCGAAAAATAGTCCCGCTCCGCCCAATCTCGGGACTGTCTCCCACAAGCCGCTCATTCGAGCGAGTTCGCGGGTGTGGAGCCGCTCCTGCAACGCCCCCACCAGGATGAACAATGCTCCAGTGCTGATGCCGTGGCAAATGATGGTGATCAGCGCACCCTGGAGTGCGAGCTTGTTCCAGGCAAAGATTCCCAGCAGAACAAACCCGAGATGGCCCACGCTGGTGTACGCAACCAGCCGTTTCAGGTCAGTTTGAGCAAATGCCAGGAGCGCGGAATACAGAATCCCGATCACTGCGAGCACCATGGCGATAGGTGCGAAGGCTTGCGCGGAGGCCGGAAAAAGCGGCATTACGAAGCGAAGCAAGCCATAAGCGCCGGTCTTCAATAAGAGCCCGGCCAGCACCACGCTGCCCGCGGTCGGTGCTTCGGTGTGGGCGTCTGGAAGCCAAGTGTGCAGGGGAAACATCGGCAGCTTCACGGCGAACGCGACGAAGAAGCCCAACATGATCCACAAGGCGGAGTGTGGAGACAAAGGAGTGCCCAACAAATCGGCATATTCAAAGGTAAAAATGCCAGTCGCAGTGTGATGGGCGAAATAGAGAGCCAGGATCGCGATCAGCATCAGCAGCCCGCTGAACTGAGTGAAGAGGAAGAACTTCACCGCTGCGTACAGCCGCCGCTCATGTCCCCAGATAGCGATCAGGAAATACATGGGAACCAGCATCAGTTCCCATGCGAAGTAGAACAAGAACAAATCCATTGCCAGGAATACGCCGGCGATCCCAGCCAATACCCAGAGAAGGTTGAGGTGGAAGAACCCCACCGCATCATCGATCTCCGTCCAAGATGCCAGCACGGACATGATGCCGAGGAGGAACGTGAGCATGAGCAGCAGCAGGCTCAGGCCGTCCAACGCGAGATGGAAATGGATACCGAACGCGGGGATCCAGCTCCAGTCCAATTCCCGTAGCCAGGCTTGCTGGTGAAGAAGATCGACTCGGCCTGCGCTGCGGATCCAGACCATGAGTCCGATCGCAAAGTCCGCGCTCACCGCGATCAACGAGATCCAGCGGGATGCCAAGGCGTTCCAGCGGCCGGCCGCCCATGCCAGTAGGCCGCCAACCAATAAAATGACGATCAGCCAAAGCAAAATCATAGGAATAACGCAATCGCCACAAATACCACGGTTCCCGCCGCGATTGCAGCGGCGTACCAGCGTACCCGGCCGTTTTCCGTGAGCCTAAGACCGCGGTACAGGAGTTCATTGAGATCCCCGACCCCGTTGTAAAAGGCGTCTACCCCATCCTTCTTATCCACGCGCGCAAACCAAAGGACGGGCTGCACGAACAGTTTGTCGTAGCACCAGTCGAATCCCCAATCGGCAAACCAGAACTCGTGCAGTGCTTTTCCCGCACGAGTTGCGGTCAGAGCGTCCGACCACTGGCGGCGACGAAGGTATAACAGATACGCGAGACCCAGGCCGATGAGGAATGCCAATGTCACGAACCCTTCGGACCGTATTTCCGTAAGCCGACCGAAGCGGACTTGCTCAATCGGCGGCAAGGCCGTCTCCAATAAGCGGGTGAACAATGGCACATTTCCGAGCTTCGGAGGGAGATTCACAAACCCGCCTACCAGCGACAGGACGGTCAGAACCATGAGTGGAATCTGGATCTTGTATCCCGGCCGCTTAACCACGCGCACCTTTGCCTCGCCAAAGAAGACAAGAAAAATAACCCGGAAAATGTAAAGAGCGGTCAGCAGTACGCCAAACACGCCCGCAAGCCACAGGGCCGTGCCGCCTTGCGAGGACGACCACGTCTCCCAGACGATTAAGCCTTTGCTGTAAAAGCCCGCAGTAATGAGCGGCAGTCCGGCGAGAGAACAACCGGCGATCAGGAAAGCGCCAAACGCCAGAGGCAGTTCTTTGCGCAAGCCGCCCATTTTGAAGATACTGTGCTCCTCGTTCATCGCTTGAATCACGACGCCCGCCGCGAGGAAGAGCAATGACTTAAAGAACGCATGGGTCATAAAGTGGAAAATACCTGCCGACCATGCGCCTACACCCATAGCGAGAAACATGTATCCGATCTGGCTGATCGTGGAATAGGCGAGCACGCGTTTGATGTCCCACTGTGTCAGCGCACTGACCCCCGCGAACACCAAGGTAGCGGCCCCGATTGCCGCCACGGCAAACTGTACCGAAGGAGCCAGCGAAAAAAGCACGTGAGTACGCGCGATGAGGTAAACGCCAGCGGTCACCATGGTTGCTGCATGTATCAAAGCACTGGTCGGGGTAGGGCCGGCCATGGCATCTGGGAGCCAAGTTTGCAACGGAAGCTGGGCTGACTTGCCCACAGCACCACCCAGCAGCAGAGCTGCAGCCACAGTCGGAAGCGCTGAACCCACGGACCATTGCCCAGCAGCCCGGCGCATAAGTTCCTGGATCTGCAGGGTACCCAGATGCTGAAAGAGCAGAAACAAGCCGATAATCATCGCGGTGTCGCCAACGCGAGTCACAATGAATGCTTTGCGCGCTGCCAAACCATTTTTGGGATCGCCGTACCAGAAGCCGATCAACAGGTAACTGCATAGCCCAACGCCTTCCCACCCCAGGTAGAGCAGCAGTAGATTGTCGGCCAGCAGCAACGTCACCATCGAAGCGACGAACAAGTTCATGTAAGCGAAGAAACGGGAGTAGCCTTCGCTCTCAATCATCGATTCGGCGGAGTAAAGATGAATGAGGAAGCTAACAAAAGTGACTACCAGCGTCATGATCAACGAGAGGGCATCAAGATAGAACGCAATTTGCGGGCGAAAGCCGGCAACGTCGATCCACGTCCACAGCACTTGTGTGTAAGAGTCTCCTGGTGGGGGAGAGACCAAGAAGTTCCAGGTAATCAGGACGGAGATCACTGTGGAGACGGCGATTGAAGCGACGCCGATCAGGGCCGCGGACTTCTTGGAAATCCTCGAGCCAACGAGCGCCAGCGCAATGAAGCTGGCAAACGGAATCGCCGGGATTAGCCACAACAATCTGAGCACGCTATCCTCTCATTAAACTGGCAGCATCGGCATCCAATGATTTGTACTGGTGGTGCAACTGCAGCAATAACGCAAGACCTACGGAGACCTCGGCGGCTGCCGTAGCCAGAATGAAGATAAACATGACCTGACCGTCCGGCTGTGCCCAGCGTGAACCGGCAACCACAAACGCGAGGCCAGATGCGTTGAGCATTACCTCGATCGACATGAGGATGAAGATCAAATTACGCCGCACCAGAAGGCCGATGAGTCCCAGCGCGAACAATATTGCCGCCAGAAGCAACCCGTGTTCCATCGGAATTGATGACATATCGTGTCTCCAGTTGTTCCAGTTTTGGCCGGGCCAGATGATAGGCGCCGACGATGGCGCCCAGCAAAAGCATGGAAGCCAGTTCCACGCCGATTAAATAGGGACCGAACAAGGCCATACCGACCTGTTTGGGCTGAACCGAGGCGGCGCCCTGTGGCACGGATACAGCTCGCAACAGCAGGTATGACACTTCGGCGATCAAGATCGCAGACAGGATGCACGGTCCTATCCACATGTTAGGTTTGAGCCAGATGCGCTCGGTTTCCGTTGTTCTTGGACCAAGGTTAAGCATCATGATGACAAACACAAAAAGCACCATGATCGCCCCGGCATAGATGATCACTTCTAGCGCTGCAATGAACGGAGCGCCGAGGGTGTAGAAGATCACTGCTACCGCAAGCAGCGAAACGATCAGGTAAAGCAAGGCATGGACCGCGTTCAGGCGCGTGATTACCATCACCGTGGCCAGAATCGCCACCACTGCCGCGATATAGAACGTTGCATCCATCAATAGCTCAAGGTAATAGCCTGCGCAAGTCGGTAGCGGGCGCCTCGTTCTCGGCTTCGCCTTTTCCTTTGCCGCCGATCTCGACGCCGCAGACCTTCCAATAGTTGTATCCGGGATATTTTCCGGGACCATCGATCAACAGTTGTTCTTTCTCATAAACCAGGCTGGGGCGATGGTACTCGCCCATCTCGACGTCGGGAATGAGTTGAATTGCATATGTGGGGCAAGCGTCCTCGCAGAATCCGCAGAAGATGCAGCGGGAGAAATTGATGCGGAAAAACTCAGGATAGCGGCGTCCGTGTTCGTCCTCGGTCGCCTGAAGCGCGATGCAATCCACCGGGCATACGGCGGCGCATAGATAGCAGCCCACGCAGCGTTCTCCGCCATCCGGGTCGCGGGCGAGAATGATGCGCCCACGGTAACGCGGAGCGAGGTAGGCTTTCTGTTCGGGGTACTGCACCGTGATCCGGCGATGAAAGGCATGCAGGAAAACGTCCCACATGGTCCTGAGCACACTTAGCATTCGCAACCTGCCTTTCTGTAAAAGCGCGCTAGCGAAACGCGAGCGCGACGGCACCCGTTATCAGAATGTTGGCGAGGGCCAATGGCAGCATCAGCTTCCATCCCCAGGACATGAGTTGATCAAAACGCGGCCGCGGCAATGACGCACGCAGCAGGATAAAAAAACAAATAAAGAAAAATATCTTGATGAAAAACCAAACGATTGGCGGCAACCAAGGACCCAGCCAGCCGCCGAAAAACAATACTGCGATAAGAGCTGAGATCAGCGTGACGCCCAGATACTCGCCCACAAAGAACATGCCAAACTTCATTCCGGAGTACTCCGAGTGATACCCGGCGACCAGTTCGCTCTCGGCTTCCGGCAGATCGAACGGCAAGCGGCGCGTTTCCGCAATGCCCGCGATAAGGAACAGTACGAAGCCAAAAAATTGTGGAATCACAAACCACATCTTCCTTTGTGCTTCAATGATCTTGACCAGGTCGAATGAACCTGCCAGCACCACCACTCCCATTAGAGATAGGCCCATGAAGACTTCGTAGCTGATCATTTGGGCCGCTGCACGCAATCCGCCAAGCAGTGAATACTTGTTGTCTGATGACCAGCCTGCAAGCACTACGCCATAAACCCCCAGCGAAGACATGGCCAGGAAGAAGAGCAGCCCCACGTTGATATCGGTTACGATGATGCCGGGTGCAATGGGAAGCACGGCGAAAGTCATCAGCACGGTCACCACAATGATGGCGGGGGCCAGCACAAACACCGGCTTATCAGCAAAAGGAGGAATCCAGTCCTCCTTGGTGAATATCTTGATCATGTCCGCCACCACCTGGAGCAGGCCAAAAGGTCCGACGCGGTTAGGTCCGTAGCGGTCCTGCCACAACGCGAGCACCCGGCGTTCGAGCCAAATCAGCCCTGAGGCAATGCTCAACGCTACAATGAGCAGGCCGATGATCGTCGCAATGGGATAGGGGCTTGTCATGAAGAATGTGCCGGTTTGCCCTCCCGTTCCAAGACACTCCAGACAGGGAGGCTGATTCCGGCCAAGCCGGAAAGCCCAACCGGCAGCCCCGCAATACCCAGAGGCAACTCAGCCTTGATCTTGGCGGGAAGACAGTGAGCCGTACCCTCAAGTTTCATCGTGATTTGTTCACCCGGCCCGATCCCCAGGCGTTTGGCATCTTCCGCATTGAGGGCCAGGTACGGTTTCGGCGCCAGTTCAGCAACTCCCGAAGCCGACAGACTTAACTCTTCTGAGCCGAAGATGTGGTAAAGGGGAACAATCAGCCATTCATCACTGCTCCGTGTAAATGCGGTCGGGATCTGATCAAAATACGTGTCATGGAGTTGCGGCGCAGGGTCGATCAACCGAACCCCAGGATCACCTCCCCGCAATGGGCCAGCAATTTCGGTCTGGTAAAAATTAGTCGCCTGGATCGAATTCCAACCCGGTGACCAGAAGAAAGGAATCAGCGCGGCAGGAGGCTGGTCGAGCGTACCCTCCATGGAGAATGAAAACGGCGTGTTAGGATCATCCGGCGGCTTGGGCTCGTGCACGCTGATGTTCGCCAACATGGCCGTGCGCCCGCTGTAGCGTTCCGTCTCTCGAGGTACTTTCTCGCCGGCGATCCGGAAAGTTGCGTCAGGCGCAGCTTGTTGAACTTGCGCTAGTGCGGGAATGGCCGCAGCCATGGCCGCGATCACATCATCGATATGCTTCCAGGCGATCCCCTCCTGCCGTCCGGCAGCAGCCATCACATCGCGCAGCCACTGCCAGCTTGCTTGAATATCTCCGTCCGGCACAAAGACCTGATAGAAGCGCTGCGCGCGCCCTTCGCCGCTCACCAGCGTGCCATCCGTCTCTGCGAAGGTCCCTGCTGGAAGCGCGAGTGTGGCCGTCTCCGCAGTTTGATTCAGCAAGTGATCGAGGACTATCACATGCTTCGCACCGGCCAGAAATGGGTCGACTGATCGTGCCGGCGCTCGCCGGTAGAGGTCGTTTTCCAGGACCACGATCGCATCCACTGCCCCGCCTAGCACAGCGTCAAATGCTTGGCTCAGAGACGCGCCCTCCATCAGGGCCAGTCCGAAGCTGTTGCACTCCGGCACGATGAAACTGAGCGCGGCGGGAAGCCCGGCGATGCCCAGCGCGCGGGCCACATTCGCCGCTGCCTGAACAATCGCCATGCTATTGCAACTGGCGCCTGAAATGACGAGTGGCCGTTGCGCTTTCTGCAGTGCTTGCGCGATGCTGTCAGCCAGAGCCCGTACGTCAGCCGGCAAGTCTGAGACCGCAGGCGCATTCTTATCGAGCAGGTGGGCGATGGCAAAACCGAGCCGCGCCACATCATTGGGAGCAGCACGGTAGCTATGGGTCGCGACGTCATCCAGATGTGTTGCCGCGGGAGTGGCAATAAATAGCGGACCTTTTGCATCCTGCAGCGCATCCCTTACGGCGTGGTCATCCCAGAGCGGAATGCGCATCTTCTCGGCGATTTGCATGGGCTGTTGCCGAACGGACTGGCGCAGGCTCAATGCCATTCTTGGTGCGATATTGGTGACATCCTCGCCCAGGATGAGCACCGCATCGGAAAGTTCGATTTCGCGCAGCGATGGTGAATGCACGCGACTGTGTCGCAGGATCTCAATCATGGCCGAAATCAACGGGAAGTGGTCGTCGGAAACGCCGGCGTAAAAGCGCTCGGGTCCAACTAGCGTGCGCAAGACGAAGTTAGACTCCAGTGAAGCCCGTGGTGAGCCGATGCCGATTACTCTCTTGCCTTCGGTTATGAGCGGAACCAGATGCTGAAGGGCCTCTGCTTTCGTGATGCTCTTGGGTTGCTGGTCGCGGGCAAGGCGTGGTTGGCGAATCCGCCGATTGCTGTTTACGAACTCATAGCCATAACGCCCACGGTCGCAAAGGAAATATCCATTGACCTCTCTGTTATAGCGAGTGACGATCTGGCGTAATATTCCGTAGCGTTCGCCGGGGGTGGTGTTGCAGCCCAAACCGCAATGGACGCAGACCGACGGCGCCATCTGCATATCCCACTTTCGCGTGTAATGCCGTTTCAAGGTCTTGTCAGTAAATACGCCAGTCGGGCAGACTTCGGCTAAGTTGCCGCTGAACTCGTTCTCCAGCACCCCGTCTGCTTGACGACCGAAGTAAACCTGGTCCCGCAAGCCGAACGCATCAAAGTCCCTTCCTCCCGCATACTCGCGATAAAAACGCACGCAACGGTAACACTGGATGCAGCGGTTCATTTCGTGATTGACGAGCGGACCCAAGTATTGATTGCGGAAAGTGCGCTTCTGGAAGGCGTACCTGCGATAGGCGTGACCAGTCATCACTGTCATGTCCTGGAGATGACAATGGCCGCCCTCATCGCAAACCGGACAATCGTGGGGATGGTTGGTCATCATGCCTTCAATGATTCCAGCCCGGAACGCAACGGCTTCCGGGTCCTTGATCGAAATTCGCGTCCCCTCAGCGGCAGGTGTCATGCAAGCCATGACAAGTTTTCCGTGCGTGTCTTTGTCATCCTTGAAGTGCTTGACGGCGCATTGCCGGCACGCGCCCACCGAACCCATGACGGGATGCCAGCAGAAGTAAGGCAGGTTGAATCCAAGCGAGAGACACGCATGCAACAGGTTCTGCTTGGGGTCCGCCACGTAACTTCGATCCTCGACGTAGATCCGCGCCATCCTATCTCCAGGGACAACGGTGTTCATGGACATGCCGCTCAAAATCGGAACGGAAATACTTGAGCGCGCTTTGCAGCGGTTCCATGGCGCCGGGCGCGAGCGCGCAAAAAGTATTTCCAGGTGCGTTGAATTTAGTCTGAAACTCCAGCCGTTCCAGGTGTTCGGGCCGCCCCTGTCCTTCTTCCATTGCGCCCAACATGCGTTCTGCCCAATGGAGCCCGCTCCAGCAGGGCGTGCACCAGCCGCAGGATTCTTGTGCGAAGAAACGCTCCAGGTTCCACACCATGCCGACCGGACAGGTCTGATCGTCCAAGATAATCATGGTGCCGGTGCCCATCCGGCTGCCAGCTTTCTGGACCTCGCTGAAATCCATGCGTACGTCCAGATGTTGCTCGGTAAGAAAATCGGTCGAAGCGCCCCCCGGAAGCAGACCTCGAAACTTCACACCGTCGCGCATTCCACCCGCGTGTTCCTCCAACAACTCTCGGATGGTCGTACCCATCGGCAGTTCCCATAGGCCCGGCCGCTTTACCTTGCCGCTTGCGCCGTATAGCTTGGTTCCCCCGTCCGCTGTGTGGCTTAGGTTCTTGAACCAATCGGGTCCATTGCTGACGATGTGGGACACGTTGCAGAGCGTCTCCACGTTCTGCACGACCGTGGGTTTTCCCCACAGGCCAGAGACCTGGGGAAATGGTGGCTTGGAACGGGGATTTGCACGTTTGCCTTCAAGGGCATTCAGCAGCCCAGTTTCCTCACCGCACATGTAACGGCCAGCGCTGACATGGAGGTGCATCTCGACGCTGAAGCTCGAGCCGAGTATGTTCTTGCCCAAATAGTGATTTTCGTAAGCCTCGGTGAGCGCCTTGCGCAAGCGTCTTTCGGACAGTTTGTATTCCTGGCGCAGAAAGATATAGGCGACGTCTGCCTGGATGGCATAGGCGGAGACGATCATGCCTTCAATCAGCTGATGCGGATCGCCTTCCATCAGCAACCGGTCCTTGAAGGTCCCCGGCTCCATCTCATCCGCATTGGCAACCAGGTATTTGGGGTGGGGCGCATCCTCGCCCATGGGCACGAAGCTCCATTTCTTGCCCGTAGGAAATCCAGCGCCGCCACGGCCTCGCAGATTGGATTTATCAACCAGGTCGCGGACCTCGGCCGGCGCCATGCGTATCGCTTTGCGCAAGCCTGCGTAGCCGCCGGAGTTTTCGTAGGCCTTGCGGTCCGGCGGTTCGGCTCCATGCGACGGGATGTTCTTGGTAAGCGGCTTCTCCATGCACTTGCCTATTTGTAGTTCTCCAGCACTTCATCCAGTTGGCCGGGTTCGACGTCTCGATAAAGGTCATCGTCGATCATCAGGGCCGGCGCGTGATCGCAGACCCCTAAGCAAACGATGGGCAACAGCGTAAACCGATTGTCGGCAGTGGTCTCGCCTAAGCTGATCTTGAGCCGCGACGTGAGGCCTTGGCATAGCTTTTCGTATCCCATGATCCAGCAGCTCACGCTGTCGCAGATCAGTGCTACGTGGCGCCCTACGGGCTTGCGGAAGACCAGATTGTAAAATGTTGCAACTCCGTCCAGTTCCTCGGGAGTCATGTCAAGCGCATCTCCAATATCTTGCAACGCTTCGTCCGACACCCATCCGCGATGGCGCTGGACCACTTTCAGGGCTTCAATGCAAACCGCCTGCCTGGTGGGATAATGGGCACGTTCAGCTTCGATCTCCTGTCTTTCTTCGGGCGCCAGCATGGCTGTAAGCTCCTCATGGTTGATGGGTCATCGGTCTATGTCGGCCAAAACGAAGTCAATGCTGCCGAGAATGGCGAGTAGGTCCGGAACCATGAGCCCACGGCAGATCACAGGAAGCAACTGGATGTGTGGAAACGATGGCGTGCGAATTCGTGTCCGATACGAGATCGTGTTGCCGTCGCTGACCAGGTAATAGCCATTATTTCCTTTGGTAGCTTCAATGGGACATAGCGCCTCACCCGGCGGGATCACTGGTCCCCAGGTCACGCCGAGAAAGTGCGTGATCAAAGTTTCAATGTCGTGCATTGTGCGCGGCTTTTCTGGCGGGGTGGCCAGGGGAGCAGCAGACTTGTATGGACCCTCCGGCATGTTCTTGACGCATTGCTCAATGATGCGAAGGCTCTGCCGCATCTCTTCGACACGCACTACCGCCCGGTCATAGCAATCCCCTTTCTGGCCAGTAGGAATGTCGAAGTCAAACTGCTCATAACCGGAATATGGCTGCTTCTTGCGGAAGTCCCAGGCGAAGCCAGTTGCGCGCAAGTTGGGACCGGTAACGCCCCACTCGATTCCTTCCTGAGTCGTGAAACTGCCTATGCCCTTGGTGCGCGCCTTGAAAATCCGGTTGTGTAGAACCATGTGGTCGTACTCGCGCAGGCGCGGTGGGAAGTAGTCCAGAAAATCACGGAACATCAGTTCCCAGCCGCGCGGCAGGTCCTGGGCAACGCCTCCAATGCGAAACCAGTTAGGATGCATGCGCGCGCCAGTAACGGCTTCCACGATGGCCAGAGCGCGCTCACGATCGTTGAAGGTAAAGAAAACCGGAGACATCTGCCCCAGGTCCTGAGCAAAAGTGCCATACCAGACAAGGTGGCTGATAATGCGAAACAACTCCACCATCATGACCCGGATCACCTGCGCGCGAGGCGGCACCTCGATTTCCGCAAGCTGCTCCACCGAGTTGAGGTAGGCGAGATTATTCATCACACCGCCCAGGTAGTCGACTCGATCTGTATATGGAATGTAGGTGTGCCAACTCTGGCGCTCGCCCATTTTCTCGGCGCCACGATGATGGAAGCCGATTTCCGGCACCGCATCCACGATCACCTCACCATCAAGCTGAAGCACAATACGCAGCACGCCGTGAGTTCCAGGATGCTGAGGCCCCACATTGAGAAAGATGAAGTCTTCATCGTCGTGCGTCCGCTTCATTCCCCAATCCTCCGGACGGAAACGCAACGCCTCCTGTTCTGCCTCTTGTTTTTCCTCCGGGAGGTGGAAGGGACCCATTTCAGTCGCCCGCGCGGGATGATCCTTGCGCAGTGGATGGCCAGTCCAGGTCTTCGGCATCAGAATGCGGGTCAAGTGCGGATGATTCTCAAACACGATGCCAAACATGTCCCATATTTCGCGCTCATACCAGTTGGCGGCTGCCCAGATATCGGTAGCAGTATCCAATGCGAGGTGGTCGCTCTTGAGTGGTACCTTGACTCGGACATATTCGTTGCGATCGAAGGACAGCAGATGGTAAACAACGGTGAAGTCGCTGTCTGGCTGGCCCTCGCGATACTTCTTCTCCCGTTCGTCGATCGCACTCAGGTCGTACAGCATCCGGTAGGGCTGTGGAATTTCGTTTTTGAGATAGCGTAGAAGACCGTGGATTTTTTCTTTTGTCACCCAGAACGTAGGGATTCCATCGCGCGCCGATTGAGATGCGAGGACACCTTCCCCAACTTTGTCCTGGAGTTCCTCGTGAATCGTCGGGTTTGCAATCGTGGGCATCATTAAACTTCGTCTGGCGAACGCAGGCTGGTCTCTTTCTGCCTTTTGGCCGCCTTGATATCGCGCATCGAGGGAAGTTGTGGCCGCTCTGTTCCTTGTGGTCCGACCACCCAGCTCAACGGCCGGCGTTCAGTACCTACGGCGTTTTGCAGCAGCAGCAGACCTTCCAGAAAAGCGTCAGGACGAGGTGGGCAACCGGGCACATACACGTCGACAGGCAGAAACTTATCCACTCCCTGCACTACGCTGTAGATGTCATACATGCCGCCGGAATTGGCGCACGAACCCATAGAGATGACCCAGCGCGGTTCCATCATCTGTTCATAGAGCCGCTGGATCACCGGCGCCATTTTGATGAAAACCGTTCCCGCAATCACCATCAGGTCGGCTTGCCGGGGCGTACCGCGAATCACTTCTGCCCCGAAACGCGCAATATCGTATTTACTGGTGATGCTTGTAGCCATCTCGACATAGCAACAGGAGAGGCCAAAATTGAACGGCCAGATGGAGTTCTTGCGGCCCCAGCCCAGCAGGTCTTGCAGTCGGGACAGAATGAGGGTCCGCCGCACTGCTTCCTCGATCGGCGCCTGGTCAGCTTCAGACAGGCTTTTTCGAGAATCGAGTTTGCTCATCGACCAGCGCATTAAGATGTCAGTGACCCATGCGGATGGTGCGGCGACTTGGGACTCCAATCGAGTGCTCCCAGGCGCCATAGATACACCAGGGCAGCGAGCAAAATCACAATGAAACCCAAGATCTCCCAGTAACCCATCCAGCCTAATTCACGGGCGGCAATCGCCCAGGCAAAAATGAAAACAGCCTCCAGGTCGAAGATGACGAAGAACATCGCCACCAGATAGAACTTGGCCGCGACCCGAACTCGGGCTGATCCTTCAGAGAGGATTCCTGATTCGTAAGGCTGCCCAGTCGCATTCTCATCGTGCCGCTGCCCCAAGACGTTCGAGACGGCAAGCATCGCCGCCACGAGCAAAAGGACGAGAATGAAATAGACACCCAGTGTCCAAAGTTGTTCGGTCTGGTCATGCAGAAGCATTTTTTGTGCGGGTACCCACTCGGAATGCATTCAACTGACTTCGAAGTGTGACAACACTCTCAGAAGAAGTATTCAAGAGCCGGTAAACCCAGAAGAGAAACCCCTCAAAAACACTATGATCAGATCCGCTGCGTTCTCGCACAATGGTTTGTTCGTACTACGCGTAAGAACAATCGTAACGAAGACATAGTCCTGAGGGAGAGCTCAGCATATGACGTGCATATTTGGGCAAGCCCATTGCAAAGCGAACAGGTTTCTTGTCCCAGTCGAAGAAAGAAAAACGCTTCATGAAAAATGACTTGAGTCCGCAAGTGTCCTTAACCGGACAGTACTGTTTAATACATCGTGTCACGAGTTACATCTTCTGCTTGCTGTGTGGCATCCACACAGATGAGCCTTTCCGGGTGCTTCGTATTCCTCTTTCGAGTTTCACCAATTTCGAATTCCAGCAAGAGGTTAAAAGGACATGAGTAAGTTTAGGATCCCTCTCACGTTTGCATTAAGTGCGATTGTTGTTCTCGCACTGTACGCTAAGCAAAAGCAGTCCCTCACTGCCGTCGATGCAGCGATCAACCAAAACGGGGCATCGCTGGTCGATCAAGGCAGACAGATCTTCCGTTTCGATACCTTCGGAGACCAGGATTACTGGGGTGGAATGCTCGGGCTCCACCAAGCCATTGAAGGAGCGAAATTAGGCGGCGTAGGACCCGGTGTCTCCCCCGCCACCGCACTGGCTGTTGGATTGAAAGTTGACCAGGACGCTCTTCCGGCAGGGCTGATTCAGCAGATAAAAGCCGGCCAGGTGAATTTGAACGACCCCGCAGTGACCTTGGCGCTGCTGAAGCTAAATGCGGTTGTGGGGTTAACCGGGTTCTTCAAATCCGATGGCACTCTTCAATCTGTAGGCATTCAGTGCGCCTTTTGCCACTCAACCGTGGACAACGCATTTGCGCCGGGCATTGGTCACCGCCTGGATGGCTGGGGGAACCGCGACTTGAATGTTGGCGCGATTGTCGCCCTTTCACCCAATCTTCAGCCGGTTGCGGACGAGCTTGGCGTGGATGTGGCTACCGTGAAGACGGTCCTCAATAGCTGGGGCCCGGGCAAGTTCGATGCCGAGCTGTTCCTGGATGGCAAGGCTTTTCGTCCTGATGGAAAGAGCGGGTCTGTGCTGATTCCACCTGCGTTTGGACTGGCCGGAGTCAACCTGCACACCTGGACTGGCTGGGGTTCAGTGCCTTACTGGAACGCCTTTGTCGCCAACCTGGAAATGCACGGTAAGGGAACCTTCTTCGATCCCCGGTTGGACGATGCAGCCAAGTTTCCCGTTGCCGCCAGGAACGGATCTGGCCATGTGACGAACCAAACTGACTTGATCACGGCAAAGCTGGGGGCGCTACAAGTCTACCAGCTTGCCATTGCTGCGCCGGCGCCTCCGAAAGGCAGCTTTGACGAAGAGGCGGCTGCACGCGGCCAAGTCCTGTTTAACGGCAAAGCCCAATGCAGCACCTGCCACACTCCGCCGCTGATGACCGAGCCGGGATGGAACATGCACACCGCTGCTGAAGTCTGCATTGATGACTTCCAGGCCAGCCGTGCTCCGGATGATCGCTATCGCACGTCGCCATTGAACGGTTTATGGACGCACACGAAAGGCGGATTCTACCATGATGGACGGTTCTCAACACTGCTGGACGTTGTAAATCACAATGACAGCTGCAAGAGCCTGGGATTGGCCAGTCAGGAGAAAAGCGATCTGGTTGAGTACTTGAAGTC
>JBAVUZ010000047.1:0-7330 GCA_049697035.1 Candidatus Angelobacter sp.
AAAGACTGCATTGCGTTAGAGCAGGGCAGTTTTGTTGCCAGCCTGATTAAAGGAACGTCGTTGCATTCCATTCTTGCGCGCAACAAAGAACACCAAGGCAATGGAGCGGGCAACGCGATTGCTTCAAAACAGAACGACAACGCCACAACAGCTCTCACCGTTGCGACAGTTTTGAATTTGTCCGCGGACATGAAAGGCAAGAACGCCGTGGTGCTGATGTTTTGTACGCAAGATACAGAGACGCTCCGTTTTGATTCCGCGGCAATGGCTACAGCTGCCACACAAAAGCTGCCGCTGGTGTGCCTGGTTGAGAGCAGGCTTGATTCGCCGCTGGAATTGCCGAACCAGGTTGCATCAGGACCTTATATCGGAGCAGATCCTACGTTCTACCCCAGGATTCCTGTGGATGGCTGCGACGTTGTAGGAGTATTTCGCGTGGCGCAGGAGGCCATCCGCCGCGCGCGCGAAGGCCACGGTCCGGCAGTGATCGAATGCATGACAGCGCGCAGCAGCACGGCAACGATAAAGAAAAGTGAGCGAACGCCCTCACAATATCTGGCGCAGGACCCACTTTCATTCATGGAGCAGTATCTGCGCCGCAGGAGCCTATGGTCTGACGAGTGGTCTGATTCGATCAGCCAGGGATTTGGCCGTCAATTGAGCGAGGCTGCCGCGTCTCTCAAAAATCCAAACGACATCGAAAGCCAGTTTGATAACGTGTACTCACACCGTCCGGCAGCAGCTTTGGCGCAAAAACTGTCTGGCTGAGATCATCTACTCTCGGTTGCGCACTGCTTCCACAACACTGTCTGCGTGAGCGATGTCGTGAGCGGTTTGATGTCTGTGAGTTTCGTCCCTAGCCGGGACAAGCAGAAGACGTCTGTTGTTATTTATCCGTGGGACTTCCCTTTCCATTACGCCGAGTCGCCAGCGGGTTCAGTTCGTGACCACAATCTGGTCATACCACCAGAGCCGTTCAAAGAAGGAGCGCGCGGCTTCAACTTCCGATCGTGAGGGTGGCAGCGTGTTGTGCAGGATCTCGCCAATGGTGCAGCTTCCATCAATGGAATCAAACAAATGCTTTTCCACCGGATCGATGGGCAGAAACAGGTCGCGATAAGTGTGGCTCTGGTTGATGAGAACGACGGCAGCGCCCGCGGGCAGCCGTTCTTCAATACAGATTATGTCCGGCATTCGAATCGGAACGTACTCTCGCCATGCGTCACCGGCAAAGCTCACAGTCTGTGGTGTGCCAAGGTCTTCACTGTAAGCGATCACGCTGTGGCGGACCGTCAATCTGCGCCGTTACTTTTATTTATTTACGCACTTATCTTTTAATACCTTTCGATTTTTCACGGAATCCTGCGCCGAGGCGGAAGAGCGGCCACAACGAAAGAAGTTCCAGTTCCATGGGCCTAGCTCCACGTAGAGCCCCGGGCCCGACATTTCATCCCCTTCCCGGTCATAGGTGGCGCCTGAAAATGCATCACTCAAGCGCCAGGTTTCCCCGGGCAAGTCTTGCCACGGTATCTGCACGCGGGCCTGCACGGTACTGTCACTGAGATTGATCACGACGAGATACCGATCTTCACTCTTGATCCAGCACCAGGCCAGCAGATTTTGGAAGCTTGGATTGTCAGGCCAGCCCGTGCGCCCGCAGAGCTTCCATTGACCATCGCGAAATACAGGATTGTCGATGGCTTTCAACAGCGTGGTGTAGAAGGACCGCAGGCCCTCATCCGCAGGCTCCTGCGGACGCCGGCCAAGAAAAACAGGCGGCCTTACTTTTCGTCCTTCAAACTGCCCTTCATGGAAAAGTCTGGCTCCAGGAAGCGTGGCCATGGTTACAGCGGCGACCCGCTCCTTTTCCGCTGAGAATGTCGCCGCGGCGCGGGGCTCGTCGTGGTTCTCAATGAACAGCAGGAGCTTCTGCTGATATGCAGGATCGGCACACAGATGAAGACGGATACTTTCCGCGTTGCCATGTTCCAGCCGGTCGTAAAGCTTTTTGTCATAACAGAAGTCGAACCCCTTTTGTTGCAGCTCCCACTCCAGGTCCCAATAAGCTTCGGCGATAAAGAGGAAGCCGGGATGCGCTTGCTTGATGGCGGGAATCACATCAAGCCAATACTCGGTTGCCGGCTGCTGGCCTGCGCGAACGCCCCAGGTACGCTCGAAAACCGAATTCAGCAGCAGCATTGACATGTCGCAACGGATGCCATCACACTGGGCGGCGATGCTTCCGATGGTTTCAATCACGGCCTGCCGCAGCCCCGGTTGAAAAGCATTAAGCTGTAGCACGTCCGGCCACGCGGGAAAGAAGGGGTCGCGTCCACAAGCAAAAACATTGCCTCCAACATCAAGAAAGGATGCCGGATCGTTTTTGGCATCGTCAGCAGTTCCACGAACGAAGTACTCGGGATGCTCGACGACCCACGGGTGGTCCGGGGCAACATGGTTGGGCACGAAATCCAGGATGAGGTCCATGCCCCGCTTCGCAAGTTCCTTACGGGCGATGGCGAGACCGTTGGGCCCGCCAAAATGTTGATCGACAACGTAACGCCGCACGCAATAGGGCGAACCAACGTTGTCTTCCAAACGAAAATCTGGGAGCGCCCGGCGGAAATCATTCAGCAGGTTCTCGTTCCGATTGGCAATTGCAATGCCAGCGGGACTACGCTCCCAAACTCCCATCAACCACACGGCATCAAAGCCGCAGGCGGCAATAGCGTCCCATTCCGTGGCGGGTACGGAACTCAAGTCAATCGCGGTCCCAGACTTTTCCGTGAGACTCGAAAGCCAGATCCACGTGTCAATTTCATAGATGGTTGGATACTTCGACCAATTTTTCATTCCCTGCTCCCTTCGCGCGTCTTGGGCCCCTTTTGAACTTGCTTTCTGCCGCACCTGGTTTCATGCAGATATCAAAAGCCGTAAATGTTGATCACTTCGGCAGCCAGCCGCCGATCCAGGAATACTTCCAGGCCATTTGCACGGCCTGGTAATTCCCACCGAACCGAATGCTCGCGCCACGGTCGTAGCTAAATTTCAGCGCTTGGTGCTGGGTGATCGGTATCGCGGTTGTCGCCCCAACGCGAGAGTTCCTTTGCAGCGTGTCAGGGTTCTGTACGCCGTTAATACTACTTCTGCCGCCGTACCAATAGTTACCGTCGAGCGATAGCCAGAGCCGCGGTTTGAAGTCGTAACTCAGATGTCCTTCCGCAATCTCGATGGATTCCTGCGTTTTCCACTGCGTGCCGGAAACGAAGCTGTTGTGGGAGCTACAAGGAACTGCAGGAGTGGGAGTGTTTTGACGCGGACACGGGCAAGGACTCAGCGCGGGAGATCCGCGAGTATTACATCCGGATTTCAGCCAGTGGGAGTCGCCGGAGAAGTTTAAGGAAGAGTTCGAGAAATTGGTCCGTGATTTGAAAAAGGCGGAGGCGACGGGGGCAATGAGTTTAAGGCGCCAGGGTCGCCCAGGCTGTGCTACATGGGTTTTGCGAGGACATTGTCCTTTTTCGCCATTGATATGTAGGCGAATAAAAAGTAGTATGAAGGCGGCTCCTGGCCCTTGGCTTTTGGCCTTTAGCTAATCCCAAGAACAAAACCTACACACTGGACGGTCAAAGGGAAAAAACAGCAGGTTTTGACATGATTTGGGGTCAGTTCGACGCGATTGGGGACTGGTTTAGCCCAGAATTTCTGGGGTCGAATGGAATAACTCCTTTGGAATCCTAGTCGGGGCCAAGGGGGGTGGGGTAGGAAGATTTGGTAATTGGGTAAATTGGTAATTTGGTAATTGAAAAGCGAGATCCTCTTAACTCTATGCAGAGCTTAAGCAGTCCAAAAACACCGGTAGAACCAGTCCAGGACGGGCGAAGTCCCGAAGCGCGGTATGCGTACTATCGGCGCTGCCAGGTTTTCCGCAAGAGCGGCGCGCAGTGCAAAGCGCCGGCGGAGAAAGGGTCGCACATTTGCCATGCGCATGCCGGGCAGTTGGCAATGGCGGTGCGGCGGGAACGGGAACGTCGAGCGGTGCTGGCAGAGGCCGTTGCGCAGATGCGAAAACGCGGCAGGCCGGAGTGCGAAATGGCTGACCTGTTCATGGATTTTAAGGGCATCAACGTGACGCTGGCGGTGACGGCGCAGGCGGTTATCGATGGAAGGATTGACTGCAAGACGGCTGGCAGGCTGGTGGTGCATCTTCAGACCGTATCAAAACTATTGTGGATGATTCACCGCGAAGGACGCAAAGGCCGGAAAGAAAGGCAGATTTCGCCGCAGCTTTGCGCTGATGATCGCAGATTGGACCAGCCGGAAGAAAAGAGAAATCTCACTACTGAGACGCGGAGACACGGAGAACAGCAGAAACCCTTACCCCGAATCAACACGGATGACACTGATCTGGGAAAACCGGGAAAAGAGCAACATCTCACCACGGAGCTGCCGAGACACCGGGAACAGCTAAGAGCGAAAACGAATTGGGCCGCGAATGGACGCGAAACGACGCGAATTGCGTTCGTCGGCAAGGTGCGAGCATTGATGGAGAGACCAGGATGGGCGCACGCGCCGCCGGAATTGTTGAGAGCGGCTTGAGATCGCGCCGCGTTTTACGATGTTTGGATTCGATGTTCCTTGGCTGATACCAGCCGGGAGAAGCAGATCTTTGACAATTCGAATATCGGTTGGTGGCCGGGTTGGTTGAGTGAAAGTTTGTTCAGGCATGTTTCCCCTTTGCCTGGCTACCAACCCCAGCAGGGACGGAAGCAGGCATCGCCTTGTTTTTGATGAAAAGAAGGATTTCTAGCGCCAGGCTACTGCAACGTTACCGGTACGATGAGGTCATGCGACGCGCCGTTCACCCCGGCAGTTACGGTGATGGGAGGGCTTGACGAGCTACTCCCGCCGCAGGAAACCATGCCACAAGCAAGAAGCAGAACGACCACCAATGGCACCAAGCCCGGAGAGCGCCTGCGTCGGTACATCAAAACCAGTGCTGGCAGCCCGGCCAGACCTTCCCACAGAAGCGGGAACCCGTGCAGCGATCCGGTTTTGGCGGGCACCGAAACCGAAACGATGAATCTTTCCTGACCAGCAAAAGCAGGAAAAACTGTTTGATCCAGGGCGCAAGTTGACCCAGGCGGACCGCCACTGCACTGTATAGCGCCTCCGGCGCTAAGATTGATCCCCCCGCCTTCCAGGACGTAAACGGGAAATTTTGTGGTAGCCCCAGCTGTCAACGTTATGGTGGACGGCCCAACAGGGTCGAGCATGACCGCAAAATCGTTTGGCGGCACGGTAACGCCCGTTCCACTCAACGGGATGATGTGCGGTGAGCCAGGAGCGTTGTCATTACTGATGAATTGCGCTGTGCTGTGGCCGGTTGCTGTCGGCAGAAAAACGACAAACGTTCTTACCGTTGTGCCGGGCTGGATCGTCAACGGATTTGGGGGAAGCGTCTGCGCCAGACCAAAAGCGAAATCGGGAGAGCTGAAGCTATAGTTGATGACGAGTGGAGCTGTGCCTGGGTTGGTAATGTTCAGCGTCGCAAATGCGCCGATGTTTACTGTGGCAGGTCCAAGATCAATGGAAGTAAGAGACTGGTCACAAAGCTGGTTAACGAAAGCGATGCACGTACTGAACCCCGGCGCGCTGGCTTGCATCAGGGCATGGACCGGCGCGGTAAATACAACGACGAGCAAACAGACAAGCCTCAATGAGCTGCAACGCATGGCGATCCTCGTTAGCAGATAAGACAGGCTCCCCAGATTGTACGCGCTCATTGCTTCTGAGGGCTACCGTAAAACATTGAAATATTCGACTGCCCCGCAATCCTGGCCGAGGGTCTGTTTCCGAAATCATAACCACGGGCGGATGCGTGTGCGCCAAAATTGTGCATCTTTGTGCCCCGGCTCGGTGTGAATCGCTGGCAAACACCCAGTCCTCACCTTGTCTTGTAGGCGTGATGCTGTATCGCTGGTGCGAGCTGTCGTTGAGCGGGAATCCAATTGGCGGCCGTGTGCCATTTATTCCAAAGGCGCAGCTGAACCCCACATATAGGGTGCTTCAGGCCATCGCTCACCAGCACGGCGTCAAGCTCAAAACTCTTTGCAATCGGAGAGAGGAAGCATCAACGGAGCCAGCGATACTGATTGTCGCCTCAATCATTAGAAATTCTAATCTTGTACTAAGACTATTCTAATGGCGATGGTGCAAACTTTCTCATCGCCAAAATGCTGTTTGGCGACTTGTGTAACAAGATTATGAAACCGCTGCTCACCAAATATATTCGTGGCGTCGTACTTGGCATGATGCTGCTGCTTTCAGGCATGGCCGGTATGGTGTGTTTTTCCTACGATGCGGACGGCGACGATAGTACGCCTCCGGTGACGGTTGAGTTCAATGGTGTTGTTCCCAGCAAAAAAGGTATCCAGGTTTCCAGTCTGCGTTCGAGCGCTGTTGCCCATCATGGGCGTGACGCTCAACCGGCTACGCTTGATCTTCTGGCATCCGTAAATACCTTGTCCGATGCAACAGCCCTTGCCCTTGACAAGGGATCTCCGCAACTTGTTGTTCCGCTCAGGCGCTAATTCTCGTTCCAATCTCTCTTTTCGTCGTAGCTAATTCCGAAGAACGCTTGTTCCCTGCTCTATAACGGGAAAGCCAACAGAACCAGGTCCCAGCCAAGTACCAACTGGACCTGAATGTTCTGAATCGGAAGCAACGCACTACCTCCTGCTGCGACAAACATAAGCACAACAACTTTTGGATCGCGCATTTTGGGAATTGCAACACTCGTTCCCTGAATGATCCATGACTGATGCCCGCCGTTTCCAGGAGAGCTCTGCGTTCGCACGCAGACCTGCCCCGGACACGGGTGAGCTTGTAAACCAGTGTCACTTTCAGTGAAGAACAATTTGAGGTCAGCGATTTTTCGCCGGGGACCTCAAGAGGAGGACTCAGAGAATAGAAGCGAATTTTTTTCTCCTAAATCAAACTTCACAAAGTCCTATTGTTGGGCAGCCGGGCCATTAGGCCCGGCCTTTTTTCCTCTGCTCTTAGCCAAAACTTCCGGGGGCCAAGAGATGCAACAAAGAAACAACTAAAAACAGGAAGGTACAAATGACATCCCCCTCGACTAAACACGCACAGCGCTTAGGTGCGCAGTATTCTCTTAAGATCATGTGGCTCTGCTGCATGATTGTTCTTTTCGGCGCGACGGCAGCGCGCGCTCAAGCACCAATCAATCCCACAACAAACACCCTTCTGCTCTCTGGTCCCGGACCGGAAAGCCTGAATACTGGCCCGACGGCCGGCATCATCATGA
>JBAVUZ010000048.1:0-13824 GCA_049697035.1 Candidatus Angelobacter sp.
GCACGCTCATCCTGGATTTCACCCAATTGCTCTGTTCACTTCCATATTCGAGGCAGAAGTTTGGCTTTCGCGGGAACTCCTATCGCGATGCAATAAGGCGGAATCTTGCCTCTCACCACGGAACCAGCCCCGATCACGCATCCTCGGCCGACCACGGCGCCATCCAGAAAAGTCACATTTGCGCCTACCCAGACGTCGTCTTCAATAGTGATGCCCAAACGTGTAGTCCCCTGGCTGCGAATAGGAATGTCAGTGCGGTCGTAAACGTGATTCTCGGGATGAAAGCTCACATGCTGGCCCATAATCACGTTTTCCCCGATAGAAATAAAACCGGAGCTGCCGATGAAGGAGTAGGCATCGACAGCTGAATTAGCACCAAGCCGGATGCCTTCGCCCAGGTTGGATACGGGCGCGCCCACGATTACCGAGTAAGCGCCAATCTTCACGTTGTCGCCCAAGTCCACGCCTTTGCGCATGAGGCCGTCAATGATGACGCCCCGCTCAAGGGTCACGCCTTTGCCAAAGCGAATGAGCGACGCGCCACGGAGGTTAACGCCTTTGGCCATGAACACGGTTGCGATGCGACGCTGCAGAAACAGAAGCTTGAACGCGCCCCGTATCAGCCAGGTGGCTCGCCGGATGAGCAGTCCCAGTAATAAGGATAGCGGGATATTTCGATCCAGAAGGAACGGCTGGCCCTTTATCCTGCTCCCCAACGCTTCCACCGATTTATAAACAAACTCGCTCATGGGAAACAGATCCGAACGGAGCTTTTAAAATCCAACCTTTCCGAATTTGACGAGAGCATTATAACGGGGGGAGCTTTTCCGGGATGGCGGTCCAGCAACCGTTCCACAGACCGCGATAGAGACCTGCTGCCCGCTTGAAATCCGCGTGAAAGAGAGACCTGAGCGTGACGTAGCCCACATACTTACTCATGGAAAAGGCAAACAAAGGCAACTGGCGGAGAGGCAGATACTTGCGCGCGCACAAGATTGCGTTTCTCATATTGTAAAAATCCCGCTTGGCAAATCCCATGCTCTGCTTCGTAACATAGGAATCGCGGTGCCACACGACTGACGCGGGAACATACATGGCCTTGTATCCCGCGCGGAGGGCGCGCACGGACCAATCCACATCTTCATAACCCATGAAAAAAATTTCATCCAGCAAGCCGACTTTTTGCACGGCCTCCACCCTGACCAGAAGAGCGCATCCGGAGACAAAAGAAACTTCCTTTGTCTGGTCATAACTGCCAACGTCACTCTCGCGCAATCCAAAATGGATAGGAAAAGTTTTCCAGGGAACATACTCGCCGCCGGCGTACCAGATTTTATCCGCGGGCTCAAAATAATAAATCTTGGGGGTTACCATGCCGATGCGTTCATCGCTTTCGGCAACGTGGATTAGTTCGGTCAGAAAATTTGGCGCAACAATCGTGTCATTATTCAGCAGCAGCAGGTAATCCGTTCCCCGGGCCAGAACGTCGCGCATGGCAACATTGTTGCCGCCGGTAAATCCCAGGTTCTTGTCGTTGAGGATGACTCTTATATCAGGGAAGTCCTGCGCTAATTTTTTGCCGGAGCCATCGACGGAGCCGTTATCCACCAAGACCACTTCGAAGGCGGGATAATCAATCTTCCTGAGCGAAAGCAGGCAGTCGCGGGTGACATCGTAACTGTTCCAGCTGAGGACAATGATGCTGACTTTGGGCTGACGGCGTGGCGTTTTTTCCATGTGTTTCTTGGGTCGAAGTTTTTCCGGCAAAGACAGACGCTTTCGCTTCCCCCGTTAAAACCGCAGGACTGCCCCAAGGCCAAATTTTATTTTGCCATTTCGCCCCATGCGAAATCAGCAGGAGATGCGCCTGTGAGAGCAGCTAGTTTAACATCTAACAAATTGGGAAACGGCTGTTCGCAAGAACACGCTTCACCTGTATCGTTACAGTATATTGTAGCGAATTGAGAGGGCTTGCCGCATGGCTGAGAAAACCGCGTTGTTGCCGATTTTGAACCGTGCGCCGGCGGCTGACTTTCAAGGTACACTGCGGCAGCACGGCCTGGGCGAACTGCGGCGGCGTGAGGTTACCACGCTACAAATCAACGTCGGCAAACTCTGCAACCAGGCTTGCCACCACTGCCATGTGGAAGCCGGCCCCAAGCGGACTGAGATCATGCCTGCCAATGTGGCGGAACGCTTGATGACTCTATTGGCGGCAACGCCTTCAATCCACATCGTGGATATCACCGGCGGCGCGCCGGAATTGAATGCGAACTTCCGTACGCTGGTGAGCGAGTCGCGACGGATGGGGAAGCATGTGATCGACCGCTGCAATCTCACCGTGCTTTTTGAGCCGGGACAGGACACTCTGGCGGAGTTCCTGGCCGAAAACCAAGTTGAAATCACGGCAAGCCTGCCTTGCTATACGGAGAGCAACGTAGACCAGCAACGCGGCAAAGGCGCGTTTGAAAAAAGCATTCGCGCTCTGGGGGGGCTGAACGCGATCGGTTATGGGCGGGGGACAGGGCTGACACTGAACCTGGTTTATAACCCGCTGGGAGCTTCATTGCCGCCACCGCAGCAAAAGCTTGAGGACGACTACAAGACGCAGCTGCGCGAGAATTTTGCCATCGAGTTCGACAGGCTTTTCACCATTACCAACATGCCAATCAAGCGCTTCGCCGAGTTTCTTGTGCGCGAAGGGAAACATGAAGCCTATATGGCGCTGCTGACAAACCACTTCAATCCCGCGACCGTGGATGGCTTGATGTGCCGTGACCTGGTGAGCATTGGATGGGACGGCAGGATTTACGATTGCGATTTTAACCAGATGCTTGACCTTGAGACACCCAGCGGAAAAACCATTTGGGAGATTGAATCTTTCGCAGAGCTGGCGAAAAAATCAATTGCCACCGACGGCCATTGCTTTGGCTGCACCGCGGGCGCTGGTTCCAGTTGCGGAGGAAGTCTGCAATAACGCCACCTCATGCATTGAGGTGAAGGCCTGCTCCACCCGGTCCCTCGGATACAGCCAGGAGAAAAATGATTTAACCAACGTTTTTCTTTACTCCTCAGATCTGTTTGAAGAATTGCTGGAAGGCCTGGATGATCAGGGAAGGAAGCTCTTCGCTGGCTTTCTTGCCCAGTAACTCATGACCTGCGCCTTCGATTTCCAGCAGTATGGTCTGTGCGGGGACCAAGCCCAACGCGGCTTTCATCTCATCGTGCGAACCGAAGGGATCGCGACCGCCGTGGACAAATAATACCGGTATTTTGAGCTTAGCAAAATGCGCAGTTCGCAGCTCCCTAGGTTTGCGCGGAGGATGCAGAGGGTAAGAAAGCAGAAGAAGTCCGCCGACGAGTTGAGGCTGCTCAGCCGCGAGCATGCTGCCCTGCCGTCCGCCATAGGAATGGCCGCCGAGGAAGATGCGCCCGGAAGTTCTTGAGCGCAAGACGTCCACCGCGCGGCGCAAGCCTTCACGGTCGCGCGCGGCCATGGCCGGGAATGGCGGCCCGTGGGGACGCGACTGGCGAAATGGCAGATCGCACCGCAGAACGAGATATCCGGCATCAGCGAAAGCATCGGCCAGGGCGATTAGTAGTTTGCTCTGGCAGTTTGCTCCCGCGCCGTGCGTAAGGACTAATCCCTCCCCATTCGATTGCGCCGGCTCGTGTAGAAAGCCGCGGACCGCGGGCTCAGCCGACAAATCAGAAAATTCACGATAGGCGCTCATTGCAGCAACTCCATGCTGGAGAATCGAAGACGTTCAACTTCCTCATGCATCTTGAGCGACGCCTGCTTGCGGTCTGTAAAAAGAAAACTGTTGGAAGAAAAGTTTACTCTTGCGATTACGGAATGCTTGCCCAGTAGATTGGCGAGATGAGGAAAGAGCTTCATGGTTCCAAAGTAGCAAGCTTCAGCGGCGGCAACACCGTCTGGGATGGCGTATTCAATGCTCGCGGCTGCAACGGGGACCTGCAGTTCAACCGCAGGCTGAAAAAGCGAAGAATGAAACGGCAGCACACGGGAACCGTCTGAACTGGTGCCTTCAGGAAAGAGAAAAAGACGCAAGCCGCCCGCGAGGGCCGACTGTATTTCCGGTTGGATGGTATGCGTCTCACTGCGGCGGGAGCGGTCAACGTAAATGGTGCCGGCAAGCGTGGCAATCCATCCGACGGCGGGCCATGCGCGGACTTCGCGCTTGGCCACAAACGCGCACGGCGCAACGGCGCTATAGACCAGAATATCGAGATAGCTGAGATGATTGCTTGCGATCAAGCCCGCGACCTGGGGCGCGCCTGTAACTTCAACGCGGATACCCATGCGCGGAAGAGTCCTGCGTGACCAGCGATGGAGCACTTCAATCCGCGTCTGTTCGCGCAGTTGTCCGCCCAGGCGGCGCAACAGATACTCCGCCAGGCAGCCGCCGATTCCGCAGAGCAGACCGCAGCCGCGCACAAGCACGCGGACTATTCGCTTTGGCAATGCGGCGGGAGCAATTTCCATGGTCAGGTTTGGCCTGGTGGCAATCCATAGTCAACTCTATCTGCGCAAGAAAGTCCACGCGCGGGCGTTCTGATAACGGTCGTGCTGCGTCTAGCGAAGGCGGCCTTGCGCCAGAGAGACAGCGTCAGCGCAACTGATAGAATAAGGGCCAAACTGCTAGACTGATTCGCAGCCTGCCATCGCCGATTCAAGCACATGAATTCGCGCGCGGCAGTGGGCGTTCTTATTTTCCAGAAGAATGAGGAAGCACCGAATGAAAGCGCTGTTCACCATAACGTTATTATTCATCGTCGTACTTCTAAGCGGATGCCTGGGATCAAGCAGCAGTTCCATCGCGCCCACTCTGGCTTTTGCCTACGTTGTTGGGCAGGGTGACAATGGGATCCACGCTCTCAGCGAAAAGACCACCGGTGTTTTGTCACCACTTGCGGTGTCCCCCTTCGAAACTGTTCCACGGCCTGTTTCCATTGCGCTGCACCCCTCCAAAAACTTCCTCTACGTGCCAAACGAGACTTCCAACACCGTTTCCGGCTTCACGGTTGACCATGTTGCAGGCGTGCTTGCACCCATCGGCACGGCGCTTTCGCCTACTCCGGTTTGCAACCCGGGCGTTTGCTCCAATCCAATAGGAGTTGCCGTTAACTCCGGAGGACAGTTTCTATTCGTGTTGAACCAGGGTTCAGCGCCTTCGATCCCCGCTTCAATTTCAGTCTTCAACATTGATCAGAATCGCGGCCTGCTGAGTCCGGCGGCATTTACGGTTCTTGCGGCCCCGAGCCCACAATTTTTAGCAATCTCTCCGACGCAGGGCTTTTTATACGTTTCGAACGGAACAGCGGGCAATATTTCAGCTTTTGCCATTGGGACCAATGGCGCTTTGACTGAACTTTCCGGCTCGCCGTTTGCCCTGGGCGCTGGCGCAACGGCCGCGGGACTGGCCATTGATCCCAAGGGCCAGTTCCTTTACGCCGCCGATTCGGCCAACAACCAAATCGCCAGCTTCAATGTCGCTGGCGGACCACTGGCGGCCGTTGGATCAGTTCCCGCAGGCACCAAACCTGTGGCTGTGACCGTGGATAAAACTTCTTCATTCGTGTATTCGGCGAACGAGGGATCGAATGATGTTTCCGCTTTCACATCCGCTGCAGGCGCGCTTACGCAAGTCGCCGGCTCGCCTTTTCCAGTGCAACCAACCGGTTCCATTGGAACGCCGCAGCCAATCTTCCTGACCATAGACGCCTCCAATACATTTCTTTATGTCGCCAATTTCGGATCTTCCAGCATCTCCGCCTTTGGCATCAAGGCCTCCGATGGCACGCTTGGCCTGATTACAAATTCACCTTTTATCCAGTCCATTGCGCCGCTTTGGATCGTTATAACGCAGTAGGTATCGCGAACAAAAGAGTTAGAATCGGCGCTGCCGTGGATCACCAGGTGGCTCCTTAACCAGAACACAAAACGGCAATAACTCCGGATTGAACTTTGTCGAGAGATACCCGCAATCGAGGGCATCCTGAGTGTAATCAGAGAACCGTCTCTGTTCCGCAGACTGTCTGGCGGAGGGTAGCGGACGATTTCAGAACCATTGCTCCGCGAAGTCCTTCAAATTCAATCCAACATATCTTACCTACCCGCTCCTGGCGTCGTTCTCTGACGGCAGCCGTAATTACGATGCTGAAAGAAAGCTCGTCTCTTACTTACTCGTACCGCAGGGCCTCAATTGGGTCAATGTGAGCGGCACGGCGCGCCGGAATGTAACACGCCACAAGAGCGACAACGATCAACGTACTCACAACAGAGGCGAAAGTGAATAGATCCGTTGGATGCACACCAAACAACAGACTGGACATGAGTGGTGACAATGCAAGTGCGCCGATGACACCGAGTGACACGCCAGCCAGCGCAAGCCGCAGCCCCTCAGTTTCCACCAAGCGCACCACTTGAATTGGCCGGGCACCTAGCGCCACGCGGATACCGATCTCATGCGTGCGCTGCGCGACCGTGTATTGCATTACACCGTAGATTCCCAGGCTCGCCAGCAGCAGCGCGAACGAGGAAAATAGCCCGAGAAGCCACGTTTGGAACCGCCGGGGGGTAAGTTGTTCGGATAGCAAATCCTCGACGGTGTTCACGCCGGAAAGAATGGCGGATGAATCCTCTGCGCGCACGGTAGCATGCAGGTTTGCGGCCATTGCGCGAGGATCGCGTGCCGTACGCACGACAAGGTTTTCCGTTCCAGCGACTCCAGTCTGGCGATACCACTCATATACGTGCGGCGTGGGAGTCTTTTCCAGACCTCGTCGACGCATGTCGCGAACGACTCCAATAATTGTGAGCCATTCGTCATTATGGCCGCGTGGATCATTCCCTCGTGGATCTTGACCCTTGATATGTGCGCCAACCGGGTCCTGATTAGGCCAATACCGCCGCGCCATGCTCTCATCGATGATGACTACAAGCGGCGATCCGGCAGTGTCTTGATCACTGAAGTAACGTCCCTTCAGCAGAGCCGCTCCGATTGCCTGAAAGTAATCGCCGCTTTACGGTGGTCCACGTCAATGCCGTCCACTGCTGTGCCGGCTCAACCGAGCGACCCTCAATTGCACGCAAGCCCAGCATGCCAGGCTGTTCCAACTCAAACAGGTTATCGATCGCGCCGGCGTATTCCGCCCCAGGAAGACTCCGGAGTCGCTCAAGGACCTGCTCATGCCGCTCCGCGACCACGGCCGGCGAGGCGCCGGAGGTGGTCATACGCAGCGTGAGAACATGGCTCGGCTCAAAACCAGGGTCGACCGATTCAACGGCGATAAGACTCCGCAACAGAAGGCCGGCGCCACTTAGAAGCACCAGAGCAATCGCAAACTCTGCGACCACCAGCAGGTTGCGTGCACGGCGCAGCCCGCCGGAAGCCGTTCCACTGCGAGTAACGAAGCCCAGCGCTTCCTGCGGATCGCGACGTGAAGCAAGCAATGCAGGGCCAAGTCCAAACGCTACGGTTGCGACCAGCGACACTGTGAAGGTAAACAACAGTACTGGTATGTCGATTCTCGATTGCTCCAGGCGCGGAACGTTCGCCGGTGCAAGTGCAATCAGCAAACGCACCCCGACAAATGCCAGGAGCGTCCCCATGACGGCTGCTGTTGTGGCAAGGACAAGAGCTTCGGCAAGAAGCGGCCGTATCAGTCGGGTACGGCTCGCACCCAGAACGGTGCGAACTGCCATCTCGCGTGCTCGCCCAGTACCGCGCGCCAAGACCAGATTCGCCACGTTCGTGCAGGCAATCAGCAGGACGAATCCCACCGCAGTAAACAATACGGTGAGCGCCAGGCGAGTGTTGCCGCTGATCGTGACCTGCAGCGGGGCAAGGCGGATAGCGCGTACGCGAAATGCGTCCGGGTCATATTGGACAAGTTGCTGGAAGACCATGTCTGTGTCGAGTTGCGCTGCTCGCAGGGTGACGCCGTTGCGCAATCTACCGATCACCTGCCAACGCTGATAGAAACCGGCTGAATGGCGCGGGTCGATGTGGGTTGTGAGATCCGGATCGCCCCAAAACGGATTGGTCGTGATTGGCGCCCAGAACATCTGGTCACTGGCGGGGAATTGAAATGCCTCAGGCATTACTCCAATGATCAGGAAAGGCGAAAAGTTGATCGTGATAGTCTTGCCGAGAACGTCGGGCGAGCCGGCAAAACGTTGCCGCCAGAGGCGATGGCTCAGCACCACAACCCGTTCCTGCCTGGCTTCTTCTGCCTGAGTGAAGACCCGTCCTATTTCCGGTCGTATGCCCATCATCGGGAACAGATTTGCAGTGACCCACGCGCCCTGCACCTGCTGCGGCTCATTCCCGACGCTCAATGTCGCACGCGAGTAGCCGCTGTCACGGAAATAGATTGCCAAGTCCTGGAAACTACGGCTCTGGGCCTTGAATACATCGAAATCCTTGTAAAGGAAACCGCCGTTGTCGTGATTTTCGGCATCGGCAACCAACACCAGATGCGAGGAGTCGCGGTACGGCAGCGGCCGCAACATTACTGCCTCAATCACGCTGAAGATGGCGCTATTCGCGCCAATCCCGAGCGCCAACGTCAGCACCGCCGCTGTTGTGAATGCTGGTGACTTGAGGAGCGATCGAAACGCGTAGCGAAAATCCTGCAGAACTCTTTCCACTTTTTCACCTTTGCGCAACTAGAACGGATGATAATCCCTTCGTGATGAACGCAGTATGCAAGTTTTTCTTGCGCTATTGACGGCTATCAGAAGTTACACGCTCCACTCCAGGCCAAGTTAAACTTTCGAACTCTTCCTGGCGTGCAGAGAATAAATGGCTTACAAGCTGATCCGCTGAAATTCAGCAACAAGGGTTTTGCGTGAGGCCGTGAATTGAAGGAGAAAGTCTGGCGGAGAGTAGCGGACGATTTCAGAACTTTGATGCTGCTAAGTCATTCAAATCCAATGGAGGGCATCTTGGCAAGCAGGTGAACTATCCTACCCGTACCGAAAATTGCACGGCTTCTGATTTCAGAATCGGACGAGCCCGCTGCGCCGATAACTTCCGTCCAGCCCGTCGTACCAGCACACTACGTTCGCGAGTGCAAAATCATCCATCAGGGACAACCCAGCAGGCTTTATTCTGAAATGTGACTGAATTGCCAACCACGCGGGTAGAGCCGCCTCTTCGGACGCGCTTCCTCCGACCCTTCATTCGATGGTTCGTCATTGGCTTGGGGCTTCTTTGGTCGCTTGCCGCGCTGATCCTTGTGGCAGCCCGGTGGATCGATCCACCGACAACCGCGGTACACATTCAGCGCCGCTTGCAGGCCTGGATTCACAAGAAGCCGTATCGCGCACGCTACAAATTCATTCCGCTCAGCCAAATCTCGCCCGATCTCCAGCACGCCGTAATCGCCGCAGAGGACGCGCACTTCTACCAGCACCATGGATTCGATTGGCACGAGATCCAAATAGCTGCCGAAGACGATTTGGAAGGCGATCGCACGCGTGGGGCTTCCACCATTACGCAGCAACTCATTAAAAACCTGTTTTTCGGAACGGGCCGCTCTTTCCTCCGAAAGGGCGCAGAGGCCACGCTGGTGCCGGTGGCCGAATTCGTCCTGGGCAAACAGCGCATTCTGGAGCTATACCTCAACGAGGTCGAATGGGGTCCTGGTATTTATGGTGCAGATTCGGCGTGTCGTTATTACGACGGGACCGCAGCCCGGAATATCGGCCGGGAACAGGCGGCACGGCTTGCTGCAATTCTGCCCGCTCCCCTGAAGCGACGACCCGAGCGCATGAATAAATACAGCGCGATCATCCTCCAGCGGATGGGCCAAATGGGATGGTAAGCATTGCTGGGCATTTACCAGTGCGCTCCACCTGCTGCGCCGATGACTTCCGTGTAGCCCGTGACTCGCCAAGGGAGGGCTTCACAGCCGCGAAGCTTTCGCGGCTTTCAACTGGTCATCGCCCTTCGACAATACGAAAATCCCTTTGCGCGGCGTTGTCGAATACGTTGAGCGCTGGCCTGTACAGGTCACTTTCATACGCGGCAATCGCCTTTTCCAGGTTCTCGAACTCGACCACGACAACCGACTGATCTACTCCAGCCTCGTGAGTCTTAGTAGGCTTACCTGCAACGATCACGCGACCTCCCAATGCTTCCAGCGCGCTCGCCGCAAGCCTCGCATATTCGGAAATAGCGGCCGGATTCGACACTGACTTGTAACACACTACCCAATATCCATTCTTCGCCATCGAGTCCTCCTGATCGTTTTGTGCGCCGCACCCTTCGCAATGGCGCGTGTGTCTTTCGCTCTCCGAAATCATCACTCCTGAGACAGTTCTGCACGCCCAAAAAATGAATATAGCAATCCTGATTCGCACTTAAATCGTTGGAATCGTTCCGCCATCTATGACAAATTCGCTTCCAGTGATTGCTGAAGCCCTATCGGAGGCGAGAAATGCGACTAGTTCTCCGACTTCTGATGGCCTGTTCGGTCGCCCCAGTGGGATCCCGCCCAGCATGTCCATCAACTTCTGTCGTGCAGTCGTGTAGTCGCTCTTATCCTTTTCAGCCATGCGGTCGATCATTCTCGTTGCGGCGTCGGTCTCGATGAAGCCAGGAGAAACCGTGACCACCCGAACCCCTTTGGGGCTAACTTCGTTCGACAGTGCCTTGCTGTAATTGGTCAGTGCAGCTTTCGCTGCGGCGTACGCGAGCGTCGAATCATAGAGGGGCAACCTTCTTTGAATCGACGAGATGTGAATAATGACGCCCGACCCGCGTGCGATCATGGAAGGCAGAAAGCCGCGATCGAGTCGAACAGCGGGAAACAGGTTCTCGTCGATTGCTTTTTGCCACAGGTCGTCAGTGAAGGTGAGGAATCCTCCACCGGGCGCTGACGATCCGCCTACATTGTGGACAATGATGTCGATGCCTTTGTAGCGCTCAAGGACTACACGTATCACCATGGCAACGCCTTGCTGGGTCGAGACGTCGGCCTGAATAAAGTGGCTTGAAGTCTCTTCCTCAGGTGAGGAACGTGCCGTTATGATGACGGTTCCGCTACCCCGCACAAAGTGATCGGCAATGGCCTTGCCAGCTCCCTTGGTGCCCCCGGTGACCAGGATTCTCTTACCGCTGAACTCATCGTTCTCTGCAATCGTGGACAATGTAGCCATTGTTTTCCCCCGTCACTGACGAAACGCCGGCAAAAACCTTTACGCCGACTAATACGAAACTAGCGGTTTCGTTTATATATTCGTAATAGATGCTTGTCAAATTAAAACGAAATAATTATTTTCGTATTTCACGGTTGGTGGACCTATGAAGAGTGTCAACACCGGAGTCCCACGGAGAGTCCGCGGTCGGCCAAGAAGCGAGCACGCTAGGCACGATATCTTGGAGGCGGCTTACAAGCTGCTGAAGAACAAAGGTTTCAATGCTGTGGGTTCGCACGAGATAGCCCAAGCTGCCGGCGTGAGCAGTGCGACGCTATACCGCTGGTGGGACTCGAAGGAAGAGATCCTGTTCGACGCGTGCTTTGAACACATGAAACCTGTTCTCGCAATCTCAGAGACTGGCTCCGCCTTGACGCGCCTTCGCCGCTATGTCCTGGGTGCCAGTGAGTTCCTGGTCTCTGAAGAAGGCTCCGTCATGGCACGTCTCCTGACCGGCATCCATGAAGACAAGCGGCTCCGACAAATGTTTCTAGAGAGGTACGTCAACCCAAGACGTGATATCCAACGCAGCATCATTGAAGACGCAATCGCGTCCGGCGAATTGAAGCGCGGCACCGATCCGGAATTGCTGATCGACGCGCTTAACGGCCCCCTGTTCTTTCGATGGTTGCAAGGACACGCTCCGCTTGATAAAGGCTTTGCTAAAGGCATCTTGGACAAAGTGATTCCCGCGTTTCAGACACAGTGATTAAGCTGCGACACGCCCAAACCGGAGCGGTACGAGAAACGCCCCTGTTTTCACAAAACAAGCCAGTTTGTGGATCGTCGGCAAACCGGAGGTTGGCCAGAAATGGGCTTGTGGGAAATGCCGAACGGGAAGTCCCCGGGCGCATGGTCGGCAATCCGGAAGTTATGCGCCTACTATCATTGAAATGAGCTTTCGAACTTTTCCTGGCAGCAGAAAACAAGCAGTTTACGATCTGATCTTCTAAAAAACCAACAAAATGGTGTGTTCGTAAGTCTCTGAATCAAAAGAGAAAAAATTCTGGCGGAGGGAGAGGGATTCGAACCCCCGATACCCTTTCAGGTATAACGGTTTTCAAGACCGTCTGTTTCAACCGCTCACACATCCCTCCGCGTGATTGGTATCAACAGTTTACCAGCAGTCGAAAATTGTCGCTTCAGATGATAATCAGCCTACACTGGATGGCTTGCCAGCCAGGTTGATCGCCTGAAGCGTTCGCCGCGATAGCGGCATCCAAAATGAAATAACCAACAAGGGGAGAGATGCCATGAGTACTCAAAAAGTGGTTGAGATGCCACGCAGGACTGTCTCCAGCGTAAGCCCGCTGACCGGCGAGTTGCTGCGCGAATTTGAGCAGCACTCCGATGATGTGGTGGAAAACAAAATTGCTCTTGCCGCCAAGACGTTCCCGGATTATCGCAAAGTCCCATTTGCCCAGCGCGCCGCCATGATGAAGCGCGCAGCAGAGATCCTGGAAAATGAAAAGGACACTTTTGGCCGGATGATGACCCAGGAGATGGGCAAGACGCTAAAATCGGCCGTGCAGGAAGCGGAAAAATGCGCGGTTGGCTGCCGCTACTATGCGGAAAATGCAGAGCGCTTCCTGGCCGATGAAGAAGCCAAAACCAATGCCACGCGCAGCTTTGTGCGCTACCAGCCGATCGGCCCCGTGCTGGCGGTAATGCCGTGGAATTTTCCGTTCTGGCAGGTGTTTCGCTTTTCTGCGCCCGCGCTCATGGCCGGTAACGTTGGATTGCTGAAGCATGCTTCCAACGTGCCACAGTGCGCGCTGGCCATTGAAGACATTTTCCGCCGCGCCGGATTCCCTGAAGGCGCTTTTCAGACTTTGCTGATCGGCTCAGACCGCGTGAACAAGATCATTGCCGACCGGCGCATTGCCGCCGTGACGCTCACCGGCAGCGTTGGCGCGGGCAGCAGCGTAGCCACGGCAGCCGGCAAAGCAATCAAGAAGTGCGTTTTGGAACTTGGCGGCAGCGATCCGTTTATCGTGATGCCGAGCGCCGACCTTGATAAAGCCGCGGAAACCGCCGTGCAAGCCAGGGTGATCAACAACGGCCAATCCTGTATTGCCGCGAAGCGGTTTATTGTTCATCAGCAGATTGCGGAGCAATTTGAAAAGAAATTTGTGGCGCGCATGGCGTCACTCAAAGTCGGCGACCCCATGGATGCGGCGACGGACGTTGGGCCGCTGGCGACCGAAGACGTCTTGAAGGGTCTGGAACAGCAGGTACAAAAAACAATCGAGATGGGCGCGCGTGTGCTGCTGGGAGGAAAGCGTATTGATCGCAAAGGCAATTTCTATGCGCCTACTGTCCTGGCGGATATTCCCCAAGGCTCGCCGGCGTTTGATGACGAGCTCTTTGGCCCTGTGGCATCGATTTATCGCGCAAACGACATGAGCGAGGCAATTGAGATTGCCAACAACTCCATCTTTGGCCTGGGCGCTTGCGCATGGACGAACGACACCGCGGAGCGCGACCTGTTCATCAATGAGATTGAATCAGGCCTGGCGTTTATCAATGGAATGGTGGCCTCCGATGCGCGCATTCCTTTTGGCGGCGTGAAGCATTCAGGCTTCGGACGAGAA
>JBAVUZ010000049.1:0-2172 GCA_049697035.1 Candidatus Angelobacter sp.
ATTCGTCGGTGGCGTCCAGAGGGAGAAGCTCAAGATGGGCATGTGGGCCTACGGCGTCGCGCAGTGCGTCCGCCTCGTCCTTTTTTATATACGTGGCGATCACCGATGCGCCTTCATGCAGCAAGGCAAGCGTTACCGCGCGGCCCAGACCGCCAGTACCGCCGGTAACAAGAGCTACTTTGTTGGAGAAGCTGCTGGCCATCGGATCTCCTCTGCTTCTGGTATTCTTTCCCCGTTAAGAGTACATCAGGCACGCTTATGAATTTTGTCGTAGACGACGACCATCTTATGCGCCCTCATCGAAGAAGCACAAAAATTAGGGCAGTATCGAGCACAAGAGGAAGCTGTTGAGATGGCGCTAAAAGAGTACATTCATCAAAGACAGCAACAGCATGCATGAATGGCAAAATTTAAAGCCCTTCCCGGTGCTGTATCCCCCCTAACTACACATCTGCAGCTTACGATCCACTCCACTCCGCAATGCGCCATCCCGAGGCAAGCCACGCGAACTATTACGCATCTCGATACAGTCTCCGCGCAGTCCGAGGGATCAGCCCCGCCGCACCATAGGGCTCGTCAAGATACTTTGATGATAAGTGTCCCCTGAGAGCAGTGGAGCCAATCCCTTCCTTTTAGAGGACGACTGATCCGGTGGTCGTTACAGAGCACGCTTGCGCAGTTTTCTTTGTTTTCAATCCTTGCGCGCTTGGCAAATTGCTTTCTATATCGCCGATAAATCCAAGGCAGAACCACGGCATTTTCCGTCATTTCCGAATCAATACCAGTCCGGTCTTGTATTCGGTGGCCATCCTCGATAAAATAATACTGGATTGGTATTGTATTCAGTTGCTAGCCCGTGTGGCTGGTTGTGTGGAATGAAGATGCGCGGAAGTACACGATGTTCAGACTCAATAAATTGACGGATTACGGCATTGTGCTGATGGCCCATGTGGCGCGCAGCCCGGAAGAGACGCCGCACACGGCCCGCAGTCTGGCCAAAGAAACCAAGCTGCCCCTTCCGACTGTGGGCAAGCTTTTGCGGCAGCTATCTGAGCACGGCCTTTTGAGTTCGCATCGTGGTGTGAATGGTGGCTACAACCTGGCCCGTGATGCCAGTTCGATTACAGTCGCCGAGATCATTCTGGCCCTGGAAGGGCCCATTGGTTTTACCGAATGCAGCGTGGTCAGGGGGCTATGCAATATGGAGCGCTCCTGCGCCATTATGAGCAACTCGCAGATTATTGGAGACGCTCTGCGCGACGCGCTGGAGCACGTGACTTTATCTGACCTGAACCATGAGATGGCGCACCATGAGCGCAGGCCCGACCACGAATTAGTTGCATCCATAAAACCCGCGGGAAGCGTCGCGGAAGGAGTGAGATGAGTAGCACAGTCAATCAGATTAACGACCTCACACAACAGGAATACAAATGGGGATTTATCACCTCAATCGATGAAGACCGTCTTCCCCCCGGGTTGAATGAAGACGTCGTCCGCGCCATCGCCCTCAAGAAGGGCGAACCGGAGTTCATGGTGGAGTGGCGTCTCAAAGCGTATCGCTACTGGGCGCAACTGGAGCAGAAGCAGGCAGAGCCGAAGTGGGCCAATGTAAAGTATCCGCCCATCGACTATCAGGCGCTGTCTTATTATTCCGCGCCCAAGCAGAAGAAAGAACTCAAGAGCCTGGACGAAGTGGATCCTGAAATTCTGGATACTTACGCCAAGCTGGGCATTCCGCTGCATGAACAGAAACTGCTTGCCGGAGTGGCCGTTGACGCGGTATTTGACAGCGTTTCCGTCGCTACCACGTTTAAGGCTAAGCTGGCTGAAGCTGGCGTGATCTTCTGTTCATTCTCTGAAGCGGTGAAGAACCATCCTGAACTGGTGAAGAAGTATCTGGGCTCTGTGGTTCCCGTTACCGACAACTTTTTCGCCGCGCTGAACTCCGCGGTCTTCAGCGATGGGTCATTCGTCTATGTCCCCAAGGGCGTTCGCTGTCCTATGGAGCTTTCCACCTATTTCCGCATCAACGCGCAAAACACCGGACTGTTTGAGCGCACGCTGATCATCGCCGATGAAGGCGCTTCGGTCAGCTTCCTTGAGGGCTGCACCGCGCCGATTCGCGATTAGAACCAGTTACACGCTGCGGTGGTGGAGCTGATTGCGCATGAC
>JBAVUZ010000050.1:0-3299 GCA_049697035.1 Candidatus Angelobacter sp.
GGGGTGGGATTCCGGCGATAGGCGCGCTCTACGCGCCCCCTCCCCGGCCTTTTTTCGCCTTTTGTTGCAAACAAAGGCGCTTCTTTCATTCGACGCTCGCGTGGCCACCCATGGGCCACCCAATCCCAATCCCAATCGGCAGAGGGTCGTAACGACCGTCCACAAACCGGGAAACGCTGCCGGCACTTGCAACCAGCCTTAAAAAGCCTGCGGGAAAAAGACACAGCTCTCCCCGGATTTGAAATGGATACTTAAAGAAACAGAGATTACCGGGGAAGCCTGAAACAGCCCGTCAGCAGCGACGGGCCGACCATTTTATAGCACGAATAAAGTACGAATGCAAGAGTTATATTGGTGGTCGCGCCGATTTAGGAATAATTTTTCGAGAGAGGCGCGCTGGTGCGATTAAGGACTGATAACAAGCGGGTTTTGTCAACTCCACTGATTATGCAAGCAGGCATGTCGGGCGCGACGATTCTCATGATGGTCCTGGAGGTCATCTTGACAAATTACTTTTACCGCTTCGCTGCGCCCCGCGACGGCCTGCGGCAGCAAGGAATTGGTCTTTTCATGTGTCCTGGACGGTACGACTGAAAGTCATACCCGGTTACGTGTCGACTACCTTTGAAGCGTATTGATGCGCTGGGTCGAAAAGATCAATCCTTCCAGGTCATCAGGAGAAGCGATTTGTGCAACATTTTGCGGAGCGTACTCTGTTGAGGGAGTCGCTCCACCCATGTGGGAGAACACTCCGACTATGTTGCTCATCGATCTTCTTCGCGCTTCAGCGCGAAGAACCGGTGGAAGAACGGCCCTTTAGGGCCGTGAAAAGGTATTTTAGAAAAGGCGCTTTAGCGCTGGTGGCGTCAAAATCCATCCCCACGGCCGCGTAAGGTTCATTAAGATAATGCGCTCTAGCGCTGGTGGAAAATGAAAGACGCTCCGCAGGAAATCCGCACATTCTTTATAACGTTCGTCGAAAATGGACGGCGTCTTTTGCTGAACCAGGCAATCGCGTCAACGGCTCTTCTTGGTGGAAGAGCGGCCCTTTAGGGGCCGCGTAAAGATCATTTAAGATAATGCGCTTTAGCGCTGGTGGAAAATGAAGGACGCTCCGCAGGAAATTCGCACCTTTTTTATCACGTCCGTTGCGAACGGACGACATCCTCTTTTCAAGAAAGAGGAAGTGGCACACTTGTTTCTCAACGTTCTTCAAGACTATCGTGGCCAAGGCCGCTACCTCCTGCATGAGTTCGTGGTTATGCCGGACCATTTCCATCTGATTGTCACGCCTGCGGCAGACGTCCCTCTGGAAAAAGTCGGTCAATACGTCAAAGGCGGATTTTCCTTCCGGGTCAAGAGGGAACTGGCGTTCCGGTCTCTCATATGGCAGGAAAAAGGCCTTACTAATCATCGGATTCGCGATGCAGAGGACTATCAGAAGCATCGTGAATACATCCATCACAATCCTGTGAAGGCGGGCTTGGCAAAAACTCCGTCGGAATATCCTTATTCTTCCGCATTTCCTGGGATGGACGTGGATCCGGCGCCAGCGTGGCTAAAGTTGAGCCGCTCAGCCGGCGTTTGAGCCGGCGTGAATGTGCCACCAGCGCTAAAGTTGAGCCGCTCGGGGGGCGTTTGAGCCGTGTGCCACCAGCGCTAAAGTTGAGCCGATTAGACGGCGTCTGAGCCGGCTGGCGAAATCCTGAGCGAAGCCGAAGGACCTCAAGATATGCCACCAGCGCTAAAGCGCATTGTCCTAGACGATTTTTACACGGCCCTAAAGGGCCGTTCTTCCACCACTTCTTCGCGCTAAAGCGCGAAGAAATCGATGTGTCGGGACGGTACGACTGAAGTCAACCCTGTTACGTGTGGGTGGCCCATAAGAGTGGTTGTGCGAGAGGCGAAAAAGATCTGCAACCGGATTGTTCTCCGTTAGAGGCGCGTTTTCAGTGAAACGTTATTGATCCCAAAATCACCCTGTACAGAGGTAACTAGTTTCCCGGTTTGACGGTTGAGCTAATGGTAGATGAGCCCACAGTCCAGAATCTTACGATTTCTTTGGCCCGATTCCCGGCCAACACCGCGAAGGATCTGATAAAACCAACACCCGGGCTTGAGCACTACCAAATTACGACTACGAGCGGAATAAATGCGGATCTGTTCATCAAATCTCCATCGTCGGACATCCCGGAATGGGGTCGATTTTTTGAAGGGTACGTGGATCCGATTGTATTCGGCAGAAATAGCTCCACTGGGGCTGCTTTGCTGGTGAATGTCCGAAGCAAATACTTCGCTTTAACGTTTGGTACGGGTCGATTCATACTCGTTCCAGATTCTTGGGAGGAACAATTTGGACTAAAGGTGACTCTCAACTCGGTTGACGAGGATACGTTGAGGAGCATAGAGAAGGATTCCCTCGATCCACTACTTCGGCACACTCAAGAACAAGCGAGTCGTGACGCAAATGCGCGAGAATTCGGATTTGATATAGAGCAGGACTTGCTTCGTGATGTTACAGGCAAACCCATCGACCGAAGTCTTGGTCACCGCGTATCTGGTCACAAGGCGCTGCATATCACGGTTCCCATTCACCTCAACCATCTTCCGGAATTATTGGAAAATCTGTCGGACAAATTTCTCGATACTTCTTACCGCAGCAAATTCCCTTGGGTCGACCAAATATCGGAAGTGGGTAGCTCCCGGCTAAAGGATGAACTCGACGCTCGGCTCGCTGATAGAATTGCTTCCGGCGAAACCGAAAACATTTGGATGGCAGTTCCGGAGCGCATTGAGTGGAACCAAGTGCGCGGCTTCCAGTTCCCGCATTGGCGCAAAATTCCTGAATACCATGACATCCACTTGGAGTATTTCCTAAGTTCTATTGGCCAAGAAGCTATTGCCCCGAGTATCCTCAAGAAAAGAAGGGTTTTGTGCGTTGATGAAAGTGGCACAAAATTGCACGAATGGTCAGCTTTCGAGTGCCTTAATGCTGAGCTAGGGTATAACCAGAATTCGTATCTTCTTAGCGGCGGAAAATGGTACGGCGTCAAGGCGGGATTTGCACGCGACGTCAATGACGCGTATCAGAGGATTCCAGACTACTCAAAACCTTTTCCGGACTTTGACCATCACTCTGAGGCCGCATATCTAAAATGGCTCGTTGAATCGGATCCTAACAGGTTTGCGTTAATGGACCGCAAGAACATTTCTTACGGCGGAGGCCACAGCAAAATTGAGTTCTGTGATCTGTTTACGAAGGACTCCGACATTGTTCACGTGAAACGCTATGGGCAAGC
>JBAVUZ010000051.1:0-2065 GCA_049697035.1 Candidatus Angelobacter sp.
ATTCCGTTACGATCCAATAATCACGCGGTCAGAGAACTAGATAGTACGGTTTGAAATTCCACGCTGACTCCCCACCGTATCTTATCGAAATCATCCAAAGACGAGGTGATTCTAGTATCCATTCCGACAACAAGGCCGCTTTAGGGTACGACTTCAGTTCTGGCCGTTAAGCACGAAAAGAGATCCTTCCTTGCGCCGCAGGCCCGCGCGCAACGAAGCGCAGCGCGAAGGAAGAATTTCTGTGCCGCACCTACGGCGCTCTTCCGTCGAACGAAAGCGTACCCAGTGCTTCCGCACCCGGGCTAGACTGTTTCGCTCCTCCGGAGCTGCGTCAAGACCGCAAGCCGGGGGCGGCTGTACTTTTCGAAGGACACTGTCCTCTTTCGCGATTGATTCTTGGGCGAATAAAAGGTAGCATAAAGGCGGCTTTTGGCCCTTGGCTTTTGGCCTTTAGCCTACCCCCAAAAAATGAAACCTAAACACTGGACGATCAAAGACAAAAAGCAGCAGATTTAACGCGATTTGGGGTCAGTTTGACATGGTTCGGGGTCGGTTGAACGCGAAATCTCTTGGGTGGAACGGAGTAAACCCTTTGGAATCATAGTCGAGGCCAAAGGGGGGTGGGGTGGGGCCGCGCGGAGCGCGGCTAGATCGCCGGAATCCCACCCCAGACGGGCAAGAACGGCCCGATCTGGGGGCCCCGGGAATCGCCGACATCGCACGTGATCGCCGACATCGGGTCATCGGGAAATCGTAAGGCAGGAGATGCATGCAGCAATGCCAGAAATGAGCACAGTGGAAGGCCATAAGAGGACGCCGGAGGCGCGGTACGCCTATTACCGGCGGTGCCAAGTGTTCAAGCGGAATGGCGTGCAGTGCAAGGCGCCAGCGGAGACTGGCTCGCAGATTTGCCACGCGCATGCCGGACAACTGGCGATGGCGGTGCGTCGGGAGCGGGAACGCAGGGCGGTGCTGGCGGAGGCGGTTGCGGAGATGCGCAAACGGGGCAGGCCGGAATGCGAAATGGCGGACTTGCTTACCGATTTTAAGGGCATTCAGGTGACGACAGCAGTGATGGCACGGGCGGTGATCACTGGCAGGATTGACTGCAAGACGGCGGGACAGATGGTGGTGCATTTGCAGACGATTTCAAAATTACTCCGGCAGATTCACCGCAGGAAAACATCTACCACGGAGGCACGGAGACACGGAGAACTTTGGAAAAGTTATCCAGATCCTTCATTCGCGGTAAAAGCGCCGCTCATTCAGGATGACAGCTTGAAGCGCGGCGAATTTGCGCCGCGCAGCTTCATTACGCCGCAGATTTGCGCTGATGAGCGCAGATTGAAAACCAAAAACTTACCACTGATCAACACGGATAACACTGATCTGAAGAAGTTGCCAAACCCGAAACCCCTACCGCGGATGAACACTGATGACACCGATCTCACCACGGAGTCACGGAGACACGGAGAACTTTGGAAAAGTTATCCAGGTCCTTCATTCGCGGTAAAAGCGCCGCTCATTCAGGATGACAGCTTGAAGCGCGGCGAATTTGCGCCGCGCAGCTTCATTACGCCGCAGATTTGCGCAGATGAGCGCGGATTGAGCAAGCCAAAAGAAATGATGCCTTTGCTCATCGCTGTGCCAAGCAATGTTTATAGGGAACGCACGCCCGATTGCGATGGCGCAAGAATTTTGCCGTTCAAAGTGCCGACATTCGGAGATCGATGCCATGCGCATGGTCCGCCGGAGGCGAACGCAGCGTGACCTGAGGGTTCACGACCAAGTTTACAGGCTTCCGCAATGGAAGCTGCTGGCTGATATCCGTCAGCACTAAGATCTTTGACAACTTGAACATCGGCGAAAAGGAATGTCATCAGCGAGCGCTGGATTATTCCGGAATTGCCATGGTAGGAGGAGCGCGACCAAACTGCACGCCTCAGTTGTCGCTCATCGGTCTACAGGTTTAAACTTTTCCGCATGAAAAGATCGCTTGCTGTCTCAATTGTGTTGTTGCTCTGCCTTTCCACGGGCTTAGCCCAGGACTGGGCCAAACAGAAAC
>JBAVUZ010000052.1:0-2508 GCA_049697035.1 Candidatus Angelobacter sp.
ACGGCAAACTTGCTGCCCTCCGGCGCATCCGCAATCATCTTGATCAGGCCCTCGGTCGAGCCGATGCCATCAGCTTTCTGGCAGACTTCCCAGCGGCACTCCGGATGAATAATCACCTTGATTCCCGAATGCAACGCGCGAACTCGATCCACGTGTTCAGGCAGAAAGCGCTGATGGACCGAGCAATGTCCCTTCCACAAAATCACTTTCGCCTTGCGCAACCTCTGCGGGTCAACTCCTCCGCCAATCATGAACGGGTCCCAGACCACGCATTGCTCCAGCGGAATGCCCATGGCAAACGCCGTGTTGCGGCCCAGGTGCTGGTCTGGCAGAAACAGGATTTTCTCATTCCGGTCAAACGCCCACTTGAATGCCGCCGGCGCATTGGACGACGTACACACCAACCCGCCGCGCTCCCCGCAAAAGGCCTTGATCGCCGCCGTGGAGTTCATATAAGTCAGCGGCGTAATGCCACGTCCCATCTCATCCGTCAGTCCCAGTTTGACTAATTGCTCCCAGCAGCTTTCCACCTGGCCAATCTCCGCCATGTCAGCCATCGAGCAGCCGGCATTCAGGTCCGGCAGAATTACCTGCTGGCCTGCGTGCGCCAGCACGTCCGCGCTTTCCGCCATGAAATGGACACCGCAGAAAACAATGTATTCAGCACTCGTGCGCGCCGCTTCCTGCGCCAGTTTGTAGGAGTCGCCGCGAAAATCGGCAAAGCGGATCACTTCATCCCGCTGGTAGTGGTGGCCCAAAATCACCGCGCGTGAGCCAAGCTCGCGTCTGGCCGCGGCAATGCGCGCATCCATGGTGTTGTCAGGGAGTACAAGGTAATTATCGAGCGAGCAACTGACGCCTCGCTCTTCCAAAGGAGCAATCGTAGTCGACATTTTTCCGCCTTCAGTCCCGCGGCTTAGCGCAGCGGAACGGAGATGTTGAAAGCATCCACAGGCTCCAGCGGATCCACTGCGCAATTTCACGCCCGACCCGCGGGGTTGTTGAAGCCCGCAGTCTTACTACTTCTTTTGATGACTTCCAGCCAAGCTTCGACGCAGAATTATGCCTACGCCAACTGGCTGAAAAGTCACTATTTATTGTGCCATTGAAAGGGATGGCGGCGCAAATGACGGCGTCCCACAGAAATCGTGGGACGCCGATGACTTCGATGTCACATCGATGCTGGATTTACTTCTTCGTCGCCTTGGCTGGCTCTGCTTTCGCTGGCTTCGTTGCATGGGCCGTCTTGCCTTTCAACTCGGTCACGATTACTTCCATATCCTTGTCGCCCGTATTTTCCGGCAAATGGATGCCAGCCGCGCTGTATTGTGCATCCCCCGCCTTCACCGCGAAGTCCTGCTTTTTCCCGTCAGGGAAGGTGAACGTCCCCTTAGCGTCGGTAAGAAACACCGCAACCGTGTTGGGATGGCTGTGCATCACTGACTTCTCGTGCGGGCCGTAATGCGCTTTCAGAATCCGTACCTGATCGTTCTCGCTGACAACCGAGTAATGTTTGGGATCGACTTTGACCGCGTCCTGGGCCGGAAGGATGGTGGCGCAGCATACGCACACGGCAGCCACGTAAAGAGCAAATCTTGCTCGCATATGTTTCTCCTATACTTTTTAAGTTTTTTCGATCGGCGTTCCGTGCGAGCAACCCTACTCTGGCACGTCATGCATGTCAATTCGGCACTTATGTCGACCCACGATTCATCGGTGCGCAATGGCCGGAAGAAAACTCATCCGGAGACATGCCAACTGAATCGCCAGCATTAGCACAAAGATGCCTCCGGCCTTTATGGGCGAGAGCGAAGACCTGAAACGGATGAAGCCGGCAATGCCCGCGATTGCCGCTGCTCCCACAATGATGGTCATTGCGATTTCGACTGGAGCAAAGTGTCCGCTGAGGAGATTAGACAGGCCGAGCAAGTACAACCAGATGAGCGCCATTAGGACAAGCCACACTAGAAAAAGTGGCAAAGTTACCCATGAGGCCGCACGCGAATGACGAAACCCAAGTATCACGCTTATCCAGAGCGGCGCTGTCTGGACGATGTGACGCAAAACCAGGTTGGTGGTAAGACCAACACCAAGCACCAGGGCAGCAATGATGGCAAGGCAACAGATCGCGATAACGACCGGCTCGGCTGCTTTTAGGTCCATTGGATCTTGTTTTGTCATCTGTAGCGAAACACGTTCTGGATAATGTGGAGAATCATAGTCAGCCCGCCACCGTCAACCTTCTCACAATCTCTTCCGCCACGGCATCTGCTCGTGCCGCAATCTGCTGCGGTGTCTGGTCCTGAATAGGATGTTGCACGTAAACAGCGTCAAAGCCCGCGCGTCCCAGCGCGCTGGCCTGCACACGCGCAGGAGCGGTAAACTCTGTTGTGGCGACGGGCACCGCCGGGATTCCCAGATTTTCCAGTCCGATTGTGTCGTGCAAACTGCACGTTGTGCACGACCCTCAATCCGCCAGCCCTTCCACCACCGCGTCCATCCCGCGCA
>JBAVUZ010000053.1:0-3917 GCA_049697035.1 Candidatus Angelobacter sp.
TGAATCATCAGGGCACTCGCATTCAATGGAAGTTTGACCGCGCCAAGGCAAGAAAGAAATTCCGTTACGATCCAATAATCACGCGGTCAGAGAACTAGCCAGAGCAAAGCCATTAGCTCTTAGCGGGTTGGCCAATTGCTCGAACGCAAAAATGCTCCCGAGGGTCGCCCGGGAGCGATTTTTGTTTTAGCCAAAAGCCCACAGCCAAGAGCCGCTTTTTATCTACTTGTATGCCTCGGCGCAGTCCCCGTCGGCGTGTCCATGCCCTGCCATCCGGGTTTCTCGCCCTGGTTCTGTTCGTCCAGCCACTTCTTCAGCGGCGCAAAATAATCCAGGATGGCCGTTGCGTCCATCTGGCGCTGGCCGCTGATGGCTTCCAGAGCGTCCGGCCACGGCTTGCTCTTGCCCATGCTCAGCATTTTGTTCAGGCGCTCGCCCGCCGCCTTGTTCTTGTAAATCGAGCACCGATGCAGCGGCCCCTGGATTCCCGCCGCCTGGCACAGCGCGCGATGAAACTGGAACTGCAATATCCGCGCCAAAAAGTAGCGCACATATGGCGTGTTGGACGCAATGTGATACTTCGCGCCCGGATCAAAATCCGCTTCGCTGCGTTCCACCGGCGGCGCCACGCCCTGATATTTGGCTTTCAGGTCCCACCACGCTTTGTTGTATTGCGCCGGCGTGACCTGTCCGGAAAAAACTTCCCAGCGCCATTTGTCGATCATCAACCCAAAAGGCAGAAACGCAATTTTGTCCATCGCCTGCTTTAGCAGATAGCCGATATCGGCGCTCTCCGGCGGCACCGTATCCAGCAGGCCGACTTCTTTCAGATACTCCGGCGTGACTGAGAGCGCAATGGTATCGCCCACAGCCTCATGGAAGCCGTCATTCGCGCTGTCCTGAAACAGTGGCGGCTGGTCTTTATATGCGCGCTGATAAAAGTTGTGACCAAGCTCGTGATGGATCGTGACAAAGTCTTCGTCCTTCACCTCAATGCACATCTTCAGCCGCAAATCGTCTTTCTGGTCGATGTCCCATGCGCTGGGGTGGCACACCACGTCGCGGTCCTGCGGCTTCACTAATAGCGACCGCTCCCAGAAGGTCGGCGGCAGCGGCGCAAATCCCAGCGAGGTAAAAAAGTTCTCGCCATACTTCACCATCTTTTTTGCGTTGTCGAGCGTTGCTGGTCCAGAGCCCAGGCCTTGTTTTTCCAGTTGCTGCGTCAGGTCATATCCCTGTCCGCCATTGGCCGGCGCCACCAGCGGATAAACATTCCCCCACTCCTGCGCCCACATATTGCCCAGCAACTGCACGGGGATCATGCCATCTGGCCGTTCCGCCACCTTGCCGTATTTCTTGATCAGCTGCTTGCGGACGTACGTATGCAGCGAGATATAAAACGGTTCCACCTGCCGCCACAGCCGCTCCACTTCCGCGCTGAACTCGTCTGGCGACATGTCATAGTTGCTGCGCCACATCGCGCCCGTATCTTTAAAGCCCAGCTCCGTCGCGCCTTTGTTCGATAGCTGCACAAATCGCGCGTACTTGTCTTTCATCGGCACAGAAATCTTGTGCCACCCGACCCACGCATCCAGCAGCTCGTCAGGATTCGTGCTGTGGGCCATGATACGTTCGAGATCATTGAGGGAGAGGCACTTCTCTTTGCCGTCCGCCTGCTTGCAGTACTTGCCTTTGCCATACATGCCGTCCAGTTTGCTGGCCAACGCCGTCAGCTCTTTGCGCTCCGCGTCATTATTAGGCGCGGGCGCCGTGAGTGACAGCTTCAGCAACAAAAATTTCCTCGCCAGATCCGGAGGCATCTTCAGCCCGTCAAACCGTCGCGCATCCAGCGCCAACTGCGTTACCACCGCCGTCAGCTTCTCATTCGCCTGTGCCGCTATCGTCTCCGTATCGTCGGTAATAAAGTTTTCCTGCACCCATTGCGCGCGGCTCGCGCGTACCGTGAGGTCCTCAAGCTGGTCTTCCGCTTTCTTCATGAACGCCTGCGCTTCAGCCACGGTCGCTCCCCTTTTGGCATGCGTCGCCGATCCTTTCCCTGATGACGACTTGCTGGATAACGCCTCGCTCGATGATTTGGACGCAGGCTTCTTCGGCGTTGTTTGCGCCAGTGCCGCGCATGTTGCCAGTAGAACTACCATTGCTAAACGCATAACCGACGACTTGAAGATACGGTTTGAAAACATTGCTCCTCCGTTGGGAATGAAACTGATTAGCCTAGTCGTTGGCGGCTCGGGACGCAAATCCGCGATCGTAAAAACGTCCATCTGGAAATAACTATGTTGCCTTAAGCTCTTGAATCCCCGATTGTACATTCGTGTGCCGCGCCGCGCGTGCCAGCATGAAATATGCCCACACCATTGCGCTCGCAACAAATGCAAAGGCAATACATGTAAGCCAGAACGACCTGTCGACTCCCGATTTCCAGACCAGCGCCGCAATGCCGGCGGACGCTTGCCACTCCGCGTGCCCTCGATACCATAGATCAAAGTTTGAATAAAGATTGCCGCACGTGTGCAGCACAACAGCCGCCAGAATCGAATTCGTCAGGTACGTCACGCCTCCGTAAATCGCAGAAACTGCCACGTAATAGGGCCAGAGAACGGGCGTGAAATCCAGATGAGCTACTGCAAACATCATTCCCGTAATCAGGATCGCGATCGCAAATCCGTGTCGCCGCTCAATCGGTCCCTGCATGTATCCTCGGAATGCAGCTTCTTCCACAATGCCGGCTACCGGCGCGGCCACCACGAGCAGAGATACAACCGTAACCGATGGAATCTTTGAGAGATCAGGGAGCTGCTGTTGCGGCAGCACGACCAAGCGGTTTGCATGCGGAGCGCCAGAACCAGTGCAACAATGCCGAGGGCGCCGGCACTCAGCGACCACGTCCATAGGCTGAACGGTAGTGCATTCGCGCGAAGGCTTCTGCGCCGCAGTGCGGCAGTATGCTCCGGAGCTCCAACTCCACCAAATATATCGCCTGGCCGGGACCATCCCGCGCAACTTATTGTTTGCGGCGGACCTGCGCTTTTATGCCGCGGTCCCATGGGCAGTGCCCCTAACGTCCTCTACCTTTATTTTTCTCAGAACCACCGCCATACCGATCAGTACCGCCTGAATCGTCTTGGCCAAATATCGCCCCGGGCCATCCCGGCGATTAGGTTTCTTACCAGAAAATCGTGGAGATAAATTAAGTTTTTGTTACGTTGTCCCGATTCGCAACTGTAGCGCGCCCTTTGCGTGTATTGCGGACGATTGGCTAGATGACGGCTGGGCCCAGGCTTTCGATGCGGGTTTTCCAGCGCTGTTAGCGCCAGTGCCGCTACAGGCTGCTAACAAAACGATGGCCCTTAATGGCCTGTTCGGCTTCTTTAGGCAGGTCTAGGAATACAAAGCCGGGGCTCCACGCTCCGTGGAATCTACATTGTCAAAATATGCGATGTAATCGTATATTTTGCAATACATAGCCGATGGCTTTACTTCGTCGCGTATCAGTTCAAAGAGCGATTACTCGACCGACTCAGAACCAACAGTTCACGCTCGGATGTTCGCCGGCATAAAAAATCTTGACTTACGATCGAAATAGCGAGCATGATCTGAGGCGTATCCTGCAACATTCGACGAACAAAGTGTGTCTAAACAAGTGACGAACATGAAGCCTCGAGACTTAAGCCTGGTTCTTAAAGACGCTCCTGCGGGTGAGTGGATTGCGCTGTCTTTCGATCAGACACGTATTATGGGGCATGGCGAAACAGTCGACGACGCTGTAAAGGCAGCCAAGATGGCTGGAGAGGACAAGCCTGTCCTGCTAAGAATGCCTCTGCCGAATGTCGGCATCGCCGCGCAGATTTCTCAGCCCAGAGACTAATGCGTTATCCATATACGCGGTTAGGAGC
>JBAVUZ010000054.1:0-6081 GCA_049697035.1 Candidatus Angelobacter sp.
GCTTTTCTGCTGCCTTTCTGCGCCAGCCAGAAAATCGCCTGGCCCCGGACACGCGGGCTTTGGTCATGCCGTGCCATGCCGATCAGGTCCTTCAGCGCTTCCGGCTCTTTACTCTGGGAAAACGCGAACGTGCCTTTCTCTCGCATGCGAGCATCTGGATCGTCGAGCACGTACTTGCGCAGAAGCTCCAGGCCCTTCTTGCCGCGCTCCACGCCTAGCCAGAACGCGACGTTTTCGCGCAGTGACGGCCGCTGTCCGGGCTGAATCATCTTTTCCAGCATCGCGTCAGCTGCGGGGACATCATGCATGGCAATAGCCATCACCGCCTGGTGTTCCGGGCCCTTCCTTCGGGAATCATTTTCAGGAGCTTCAGCAAAGGCCATTTTGGTCAGCAGTTCCACGCTCTGCTCCGGCTTTACGTCTTCCAGCCAGTAAAGGGGGAGGTTGGCGAAGTCGAGTGGACAGTCAGCGCTGTCCACGCGGATTTTTGTGATCTGCTTTTCTTGCGCCCGCAGGAAAACAAATGCATAGGGCAAAGGCTCTGGCGGCGAGCAGTCGGAATTTGTCCCGCTAAAAGAACTGCCTCTTTCCGATTCCAGCTTGCAGCCTGTGCAACACTTGTTTCCCGCTGATGCCGCTTGATCGAAGGAGTCAAAGCAACACATGGTGCGCTCTCTGGCGGCCGCAGGAATTCTGTAACCGATCCACAGCGGCGCGGTCTGCTTTTGCACCAAGCCCTCGACCGTTGCTGCAAGGCCCGCCGACGCGGAAAGTTGCTGCACCTTGGCATCTGTGATCTTTGGTCTTGGCGCGGCATTCTGCGCGGTTTGCTGCGCCGCTGCCAAGGCGATATAGCCAGCGAACAAAATTGCGCTTGCGAGTCTTTGCCAGGTCTTCATGCGCGCTCCTTACTTGTTCAGGATTTCCATCATGTAGTCGCTGATTTCCGGCGAGTTCATTAAAGACATTTTTTGGATGAGTTCACGCTTCATCTGCGGATTGGTCTCTTTACGGGCTAGGGCCACCAACTCTTTGCCCGCGCCATGAAGAAACAATGCATTCGCGACTTCCTTCTTTGTTTCCAAATCGGAGTTTGAGTTATAAATCGTTACCAGGGTGCTGGTTGCCTGGCTCCCGCCAAACAGGCCCAGATTGCGGATGGCGCGCGAACGGATGTGCGGGTCTTTCTCGCTGGTGGCCGCTTCGGTTAGGCCCTGGACATCGCCGGCCATGCCCATTGCCTGGAGCAGGTTTTCCTTGGCTTCCGGGTCGCTGGCTTCCTTATAGAGCTGCCGTAGTTCAGCTTGTCCGCCCAGCATGCCCAGATAACGAATGGCCTCGCGGCGAAGCTCAGGACCTTTTTCCGTGCGCGCCACGGCCAGAACGTCGTCTTTGTTGCCACCCATGAGCCACGCTTGAAAGACTGACTTCTTTACGCCCATGTCGGTGGACGAGTTATAGATTTCTTTCAATACAGCTCGATTACGGCCATTGCCGTTCATTCCCATGTAACGGATGGCGCGCTTTTGCAATTCCGGTTGATTATTTGCCTTGACCAGCCCCATAAGAATTTGCTGGGCTTTGTCCGATCCGCTCTGCGACAACACGAATAGAGCTTTGTCCTTGAGCTTGGGGGAGTAATTGCCCTGGATGATCTTTTCCAGCAGAGGAATGGCCCTTTCTGGATCGGTGTTGAGCAGGCTCTGCAACGCCAGCAGTTTGAGTTCTTCATCGGAGATGTTCTCTGGATTTCCGCCGCCGCGAATTTCCTGCTCCAGCGCACCGGCGTCGCGCAGCCAGTTGCTTTTAGGATAGTTCTTGCGCAACTCGCCGATCGCCGTCAGCGCCTGCGCCTTGTTGCCTGCTTTGTTCAGCCCGTAAGCCTTCCAGTACATGGCGCCGTCGGCGCGGCGGCCATGAATTTTGATGACCTCATCGAACTGCTTGATGGCATTGTCGTATTCGCCATTATCCAGCGCATCCTTGGCGGATTGATACAGCTCGTCTTCGTGCGCGTTTACCTTCTCCGCGGTCTGCGGATCCAGCAGTGAAGCCGAGGGCACTTGTTGTGCCGCAGCGGCTGACGAAAATCCGAAAGAAACAACGATATTTAGAAATAAGATCAGAAATAATTTGCGATTCATCATGGGTTTATAGCCTCTGGTTAACGCCGCCGACGGAAAGCTCCGGACGCCGCGCTCTTGAATTCACTTCAGAACCAACTACGCGTACTTTGAACAAAAGTCCTTCAGACTGGATGGCGTGGCGCACCTGCTGCAAATCTTCGGGAGAGACCTCTGCCGGACCGTTGGCGATCTCCGCCAACACGCGTCCTAACTGATCAAGCAAACACGCCACCTGTGGATCACCCGCTTGTTGCGAACTCACGCGATAGAGGTGATTGCTATCCAGCAACTCGCGGGCCTCGGCCTGTTCGCTGGAGAAATTGATGGGGCCTTTCGTATCGGCGTTCATGATTTCAACGAGAAGCATCTGCGAGCGCTCCAGGTGATCGCCCACTGCAACCAGAATCACGCGCTGCGGATTGACCTGTGAAGGCGGTAGTTGCGCCACCCGCTGACCCTCACGCGGCCAGAAACGTCCGGCAAGAAACGCTGCGGCCAACAACACAGCCATTACTCCGGCAAATGCCCATTTCGGTGGCGACGGTCTCAGCAACCGCCGGAGAAATCCGCCCTTTTCTGGTAGGCGATCACGCAGGTTCAGCCATGTTTTTTCTTCAAAGCCTGCGGCAGGCTCAGGAACTTCCAATGGCTCGATCTGCTGCAGCATCGATTGCACACGTGCAAATTCAGCACGACACCCCGCGCACGCGGCCAGATGGCGTTCTACTTCCGTTGCTTCTTCGGCGTCGCCGTAGTAATGCAATACGATTTGTTCTTCACTCAGGTGGTTCATTTCACCGCACTCCCGCCCCACCGCGCCCCGCGCGATGAGGTCCCCGGACCAGCATAAGGTTCAAGCTGCTGCCTGAGCTTTTGCACCGCGCGGAACACGCTGTTTTTGGCGGCGCTGGCTTTCAGGTTCAGCGTCTGGCTGATCTCTTCAATAGACCGGCCTTCCATGTGGCGCATGGTAAAGGCCACACGCTCGGCTGGAGTCAGCAGTCCCAGCGCACCGGCGATCTTGCTCTTCATTTCCGCGCTCAACACCAGCCGGTCTGGCCCTGGCCCTTGAGCCGGAAGCTGGATCTGCGAGCTGTCTTCGGCGTCAGGGTTATCGACAATCTGGTATGTATCTTTCGTCTGCATATGCGTTTTTCTCGCGCTCAGAAAGTCAAGCGTGCGGTTCACTGCGATCCGGTAGAGCCATGTGCTGAAGTTGGCGCGAAGCTCAAAACGCTCCAGGCTCTTGTAGGCCCGCAGAAAAGTTTCCTGTACGAGTTCTTCCGTATCCTGCTGGTTTCCGGTCATGCGGTAAATCACGCGAAAGATGCTGCGCGAATGGCGGTCCACCAGGACACGAAAGGCATCTCTGTCGCCGGCCAGGACCTGCGCCACTACGGCTGCATCTGTAACTTCCATTCGAATAAGTTAGACCGAAAATGAGGGAAGCGGTTAGGTTTTCTATAATCCCGAGCGTAGCGAGGGAACCCTACAGCTACCGTGAGTTGAAGGGATACGAGCACCAGATGGTTAAAACGAGAGAATTGTGATTTGTCCGAAGAACTCTTCGTCAGGGTAGGGATCCCTCGCTGGCGCTCGGGATTTCAGAAAAGACAGCATTGCCGACCCTCAAGACCGTCCCTTCATCAAAATGTTTTCCCAGCACCTGCAACCCAATCGGCAGCCCTGACTTGGTCTTGCCGCAGGGAACGCTGATCCCAGGAACGCCCGCCAGATCGGCAGTGACGGTGTAGATATCGGCGAGATACATGGAGAGAGGATCGTCTGATCTTTCGCCCAACCTGAAAGCCGCAGTCGGCGCGGTGGGTGTAACGATGGCATCGACTTTCTCAAAAGCCTGTTCGAAATCGCGTGTGAGCAGAGTGCGCACGCGCTGGGCCTTCAGATAATAGGCATCGTAGTAACCCGAACTGAGCGCATATGTGCCGAGCATGATGCGGCGCTTCACTTCGGCGCCAAAAGCCTCGTCGCGGCTTTTGCGATACATGTCAGACAGCGTGCGGGAGCCCTTGGCGCGATAGCCATAACGCACGCCGTCAAACCGGGCCAGGTTCGCGGAAGCTTCTGCGGTCGCAATCACGTAATAAGTGGGGATGGCGTAGGCCGTGTGAGGCAAAGAGATTGGTACGATGTCGCATCCGGCAGAGCGCAGCTTGGCAATACCGGCCTCGACTGCCGTACGAACTTCATCATCCAATCCTTCAGCGAAATACTCCCTAGGTACGCCGACCCTCAGTCCGTTTACGGGCGTTGCCATGTCGGCTACATAGTCGGGAACGGGCACGTCGGCGGAAGTTGAGTCCAGCGGATCGCGGCCGGCAATCACGCTGAGCAGAATCGCCGCGTCTTTCACAGTTTTAGCCAGCGGGCCGATGTGATCAAGAGATGAAGCAAAAGCAATCAGTCCATAACGCGAGACGCGACCGTAAGTTGGCATGAGTCCGACGACTCCGCAGAAAGAAGCCGGCTGGCGGATGGAGCCACCTGTGTCAGAGCCCAGCGTCGCAACAGCGGTTCCTGCTGCAACGGCAGCTGCGGAGCCCCCACTTGAGCCACCGGGAACCCGCGATTTATCGCGCGGGTTGCGGACTGGCCCGTAGGCTGAGTTTTCATTCGACGAGCCCATGGCGAACTCGTCACAGTTCATCTTGCCTAGAACAATTGCTCCTGCCGCCTCCAATCGGGCAACGGCGCTGCAGTCATAGGGTGGAATAAAATTTTCCAGGATTTTTGAGCCAGCGGTGGTGCGAACGCCCCTGGTTACCATCACGTCTTTGATCCCAATTGGAACGCCCGCCAGCGGAGGCAGGGGAGCGCCTTTGCTTACCAGATCGTCGATACACTTTGCCTGCTTTAAAGCGCGATCTTCGCACAGTGTGAGATAAGCGTGAATTTCAGGATCTTCGCCTTTGATTTTGTCGTACAACTGTTTCACCAGATTGGACGCGGTAATTTGCTTGGCCGCAAGGGCGGCCCGGGTGGACTCGATGGTGAGCGAATTCAGGTCCATTGTGTTTCTAACTCAGGCAAAACAAAAATCGCACCACGGAGGCACGGAGACGCGGAGAAAACCAAACCTTTGGAGATGAGCTTATTTTTCTATGACTCTTGGTACCTTAAAGAATTCTCCATCACTTTCCGGCGCATTCTTCATCGCTTCAGAATGCGGCAACGATGGTCGCGGAACATCCTGACGCCAAGCCGCGCCGATGCCATCGCGCTGCTTCCCGTCCAATGCGCCAAATTTTGCCGAAATCTGCGCCATCGGCGGAACATCGGATGTATCAAGCTCATTCAGCCGATCGATGTAATCAAGAATCGAGTTCAGATCTTTGAGCATGCGTTGGCGCTCCTGGTCAGTGAGCTCCAGGTTTGCCAGGTCGGCAACGTAAGCGACGTCTTTTTCGGTGACTTTCATTCTTAGCACTCAGCGGTCAGCAATCAACATTCAGCCCAGCAAAAAACTCTCAGATTCCATACAGCTACCTACGATCAGGAGTTCTCTGATTTAGCTGATTGCTGATTGCTGATGGCTGACCGCTGAATGCTTCACTCTAAACTGCACGCTCTTTACCACCTGTCCCAGCAAGCCTTCATATCCGCTGAGGTATCGTGGCGCAAATGACTGGAGTTGATTCCGCCAGTTAACGTCTGCAACCTCAACCGTCAAAGTTCCGTCAGAAAAGCTTGCCGCCGTGGTGCGGGCCGCCACTTCTTTACCGCAAACCAGCGGCCACGCCAGGATTACCGCTTCATCCGCCGGACGGGTGCGCAACAGGTCCTGCATGATTTGGCGTAATCCGGTACGGACAGATTCCATCAGTGGCCCCGGTAAGGGGATTTTAACATCCCGGCCTGCCGGTTACTGGCTGCACGTGGTGTAGCCCATCAGAAAATCATCGCGCAAGGCGCGATATTCTTTTATCGTGTGGAA
>JBAVUZ010000055.1:0-6365 GCA_049697035.1 Candidatus Angelobacter sp.
GAACGCCCGGACACCAGTTGCAAAAAATCGCAAAAAGAAAGGACTTTTGAAACTTTGTGTCCTTTGTGGCTAATTCTTTAGTTTCCGAAAGACCTGCGCCATGGTTTCCAGCGGCAGTGCTTCTGCCCGAACATCGGCGCGCACTCCTGCTTCCTTGAGGCTGTTACGGATGATTTCTTCGGAATAGTTTTTTTTCAAGTTGTTGAGCAGGGTCTTGCGCTTCATGGCGAAGGCCGTTTTCAGGAACGCGATGAACTCCGACGGCCTGACCTGCAACTCCTCAAATCGCGGTGCAACGGTCAACCGCAGGACTGAAGAATGGACTTTAGGCGGCGGCGAGAAGGCCTCCGGCGGCAGAGTGAAAAGATTCTCCACCCTGGCGTAGAGCTGTGCCGTAGCAGATAGCATGCCGTAATCGCGCGTGCCCGGATGGGCGGCGATGCGGTCAGCCACCTCGCGCTGGACCATGATCACAATCACGTCAAACTGCTCATGAAATTCAAACAGCCGCAGCAAGATGTCTGACGTGATGTAATACGGCAGATTTCCCACCACGCGCGCGCGCGAAGGCTTAAGCGGACGCAAGTCATTCAGCGGCCCAATGGTTCGGTTCAGCACCGTGCGGAAGTCAAGTTTCAGCACGTCCGCTTCAATGATCTCAACCTGGGGTTGCAGACGATATCTGAAACGAAGCTCCGTGGACATCATGCGATCAAGCTCCACGGCGATCAGCCGGTGCGCACTGCGCGCCAGCACCTGGGTAAGCGCGCCCTTGCCGGGGCCGATTTCGACGACCACGGAATTGGATACGTCGCCCAGAGCGTCAACAATCTGCTCCGCGGCGCCCACGTCGGCCAGAAAATTCTGGCCCAGTTTAGGCTTTTTTGTCGTTCCCGAATTGGCCCTTTTTGTTGCCGCCATTTAGAATTTTCTTGGCAGGTTTGTTGCGTTCTGCTGCTTGCTACCACGGAGGCCCCGTGAAAATCGCTTTTGCTGCTTCTGAGTGCGTGCTCTTCGCCAAAACCGGCGGACTGGCTGATGTTGTTGGCGCTCTTCCGCAAGCGCTTGCCGAACTGGGCCATTCCGTTTCCGTCTACCTGCCTAAATATAAACAGACCAGGCTGCCGGACGCCAAGGTGCTGCTGCGCAGCGTTACCATACCGTTCGACGATCAATACCGGTTCTGCTCAGTGCTAGATGGCGGAAAACGTTCCGGGGTGCAATTTTACTTCATCGACTATCCGGCGTTTTTTGATCGTGAGGCGCTCTACGGCACTTCCGCCGGCGACTATCCTGATAACGCTGAACGGTTTGCTCTCTATTGCCGGGCCGTGCTGGAAGCTTCCAAGGTGCTGGGCGTGCCGGATATTTTTCATTGTCATGACTGGCAGTCCGCGCTGGTGCCTATCCTGTTGCGGACCAGTTATGAAGCCGACCCGGTTTTCCGCGGCACGCGCACGGTCTTTACCATACACAATATCGGCTATCAGGGAATTTTTCCTCCGGACACGCTGCCGCTGCTCATGCTGCCCTGGGACCTCTTCACCATTGACCAGATGGAGTTCTGGGGAAAAGTAAATTTTCTGAAAGGAGCCATCGCCTTCTCCGATCACCTGACCACAGTAAGCCGCAAGTACGCGCACGAAATACAGGCCAGCGAATATGGATTTGGTCTGGAAGGCGTGCTGAAGTCGCGCGCGGGATCGCTGACCGGGATCATCAATGGCGTGGATTATAACGAGTGGAGCCCGGAGAAAGACAAGTACATCGTCCAGCAATATTCGACGGACAGGCTTCAAGGCAAGAAAGAGTGCAAGTACGATTTGCTGCGGCAGTTTGGCATGGAAAGCGCGCCCATTGATACGCCGGTCATCGGCATTGTGTCGCGCTTTGTGGCGCAAAAAGGTTTTGACCTGATTGAAGAAATTGGCAGCGATCTGGCTCGTCTTCCTTTGATCATTACCGCGCTGGGCAGCGGCGAGAAAGAATACCAGGACCTGTTGCTCAAGCTGCAAAAGCAGCATCCGGATAAAATCGCCGTAAAAATAGCATATGACAATGGGCTGGCGCATAAGATCGAGGCCGGAGCAGACATGTTCCTGATGCCGTCGCGTTATGAGCCAAGCGGACTGAACCAGATGTATAGCCTGCGTTATGGAACGGTGCCCATCGTGCGCGCCACCGGCGGGTTGGACGATACGATTGAGCCGTGGGACCCAACCCTGGCAAAAGGCACGGGCTTTAAATTCAGCGCGTACTCCGGTGTGGCGCTGCTGAATTGCATTCATGAAGCCCTGCGGGCATTTAAAGACCAGGCGGCATGGCTCAAGCTGATGCAGAACGGCATGAGGAGGGATTTTTCCTGGACCGCATCGGCCCGCGAGTACGTGAAGATTTACGAACGGCTATCCCCGCCCAAGCCTGGGCCATCTGAAAAGGTGCTGGAGTTCAGCAGGGTTTAGTCCCCCGACCACGTTGGTTCAAAGCCGCCATAGGGCAATTGCTGCGCCCGCTCCGTACGTCAGGGTGATAAAGACTGAATTGGCGACGAAGATTGTCATCACCGCCAGCCTCGTCATCCACGCAGCACGGGTCCAGCCACGGATGCTCGCGGCGATCTCAGGCTGGTAGAAGCGAAGAAGCGCTTTGTACAGATAGATCATCTCGACCGACAACAGCAGGAACGCGAGTATCCCGGCCGCGGTTTTTAGAGAAGAACCCTTGAGCAGCCATACAAGGAGCAAAAATAATGGGGTTGGAAGTATGCTGAACAAAAGCACAAAAGATGCCAGATGAAGGCTGAACACCAGATGCTCCACGTAGAGCGACCTGCGCCTGCGGTAAAGAATCGCCAGAAATCCTGAGAGCAGCAGTACATTCCAGAAAGAAAGTGCCGTTGCGTACGTTTTCAATTCGTGATTGAACTTCTCTACCGCAGCCGGCGTCTTCAGGTCTTTGGAGCGCGACTCCTTTTCCATCAAACGATTCAGAATTCCAAAAACATCCAGCTTCGCGATGGTCTCGTCGATTGTGTCCGCTGAAGGGGGACCGGGAGGAAGCAGGTTAAGCTTCAGCTTGCCTAGTGACATCGTCATGGAGCCGGTCCGGGGCAGCAGGGCAAGAACCAGCAGGCAGGTGAGCAAGAGACGAACTGGATTGACGTATCTGCGCCGTCGTCCAGCAAAATATTCAGCTGAAAGAAAGCCGGGACGAAAGACCAGATATCGAAAAGTGCGAAAAATCTTGCCGTCCACGTGGCTCAACTCGTGCAGGACATTGTGTTTCAGGAAGTGCGACAAGGTGAGGGAATGCCTATCAATCGTCCGCTCGCCGCATTGGGAACAAAATGGCCCGTAAAGAGGCGCGCCGCAGTCGCCACAGACAGCTTGAGAAGCGGGGGGCGTGTGTTGAGTGTCTGTGCCTGCGCTACTCACAGTGCTGATTCCTTCTGTCTCTTCTGCTTCGCAAAATACCAGAACACCGGAATTCCCGCCAGCATCACCAGCGTCATCACGATTGTTCCGAACAGAGAATGATGCAGCTTGTCAATGAACGTGAAATAGAGCAGCACCGCTGCGGCCACAACGAACAGCGCCGGTACTACGGGATATCCCCATGTGCTGTAGGGACGCGGTGTGTTCGGCTCGCGCCGGCGGAAAACAAAGATGGTGCTGGCGGCGATCATATAAAAGAGCCACTCGGAGAAAATCGCCAGTTCCAGGAAATCACGGAACGATCCCCCGCCGAGCTGAAGCGCAATGGCCATCACGCACTGGACGATGAGAGCCAGCGACGGAGTATGAAAGCGCGGATGGACTTCAGCCAAGGCCTTGAAAAAATAGCCGTCGCGGGCCACGGCAAAAGGAATACGTCCGCCGCTCATGATGGTTCCATTCAGCGTCACGAACATGGAGAGTGCCATGCCTGCCGAAACCAGCAGCGCGCCCAGGTGACCGATGGCAATCTGGGTGGCCGATGACGCAGGCACGGGAGACGCAGCTACGGCCGACGCAGGCATTACGTACTGGACTGTCGCGTTCACGCCGATATAAAGCACGGCCACAATGGCCACGCCGGCAATCAGCGCCACGGGAATGCTGCGCTCAGGATTGCGAATCTCACCGCTGACCATGTTGAGATCGTTCCAGCCGTCATAGGCCCAGAGCGCCGCGACCAGCGCAGCCATGAAGCCCGCCATGCCGCCTTTGGCGCCCAGAAACGTAGTGCCGAAGTTGCTCCAGCTTCCGCTGGTGGCGCTGAAGCCAGCCGCGATGATTACAACGATCATCACAATTTTCAGCGTGGTCATTACCAGTTGAAAGTTCCCCGCTTTGCGCACGCCCAGATAATTCAAGGCAGAGATCAGTATGGTGGCGGCGATGGCGAGCAGGTGTCCATAGGTAAGCTGGTAACCGCCTTGCAAAGCAAATATCGGATGCGGAAGAAAGCTGAAGGCGGAAAAGTTCCCCAGCACGCGCACCAATCCGCTGGTTATGCTGGCGATCGATGCGGGCTTGGCGATGAGGAACCATGTCCATGCGTACAGAAACGATGGCAGTGGCCCGTAAGCATCACGGATATAAACGTATTCGCCACCGGCCCAGGGACGAACCGCGCCAAGTTCGGCATACGTGAGCGCGCCAAAAAATGAAAGCAGACCGCCGACGATCCAGGCGAGATAGACCAGCCGCGCCGAGCCCACAGCCTGCATCATCTCCGCTGGAACAAGAAAGATTCCGCTGCCGATGATAGTGCCGACGACGATAGCCGTGGAGTGCCAGGCGTTTAACTCGCGCAGCAGGTCAGGCGCTGGTTTGGACACGCTTTGCATCGGTCTCGGCCTCCAGAAGGCTTGCCAGATATCCCACAACAAACGTCGTGATCGAACCAAACGTTACGTACCAGGTCCAGGCAATGTGCGTCCATCCCCAGATATAAATGTTCAGGACCAGTCCGCAGAGCATACCAACAATCGCGCCGTTCTGTTTGGCCCGACGGGTGAGCAATCCAAGCAGAAAGACGCCGAGCAAGCCGCCATACGCCAGCGAGGCGATGGTGAGGCCTTTTTCCAGCACGTTGCCGCCATAGCGCGAAGCCAGCGCCAGCCCGAAGAGCGCAACGCCCCAGACCACAGTGGCTATGCGTGAAAGTCCGAGACGCTTGCTGTCTGATGTTTCTGGCCGGCGGCGCAGGTAGAAGTCGATCATCGTAGTGGAAGAAAGCGAATTCAACGCGGCGCTCAGATTGGACATGGCCGCGGCCAGGATGGCGGCGATCAGCAATCCGGCAATGCCGCGCGGCATGTGCTCCACAATGAACGTGGGGAAAACGTAGTCATTGGTGGCGAAATGGCCTGTGGGAGGAAATTGGCGATAGAAAACCCACAACCCTGCGCCGACCAGCAGAAATAGCGTGAACTGAATCAGGATCACGCCGCCGCTGAAGAGCAGAGCTGTGCGGGAATCGCGCTGGTTGCGCGCGACGAGCAGGCGCTGGACCATGAGCTGGTCAGTGCCGTGCGTGGCGGTGTTGAGGAACATACCGCCAATCAATCCGGCCCAGAATGTATAAGTCTTGAAGAAGTTGAGAGAGAAATCGAACACCTGCAGCTTGCCTGCGCCGGAAGCGACTGCGTGGATTGTTGGCCAGCCGCCCGGGACGAGGTGCAGCAGCGTGATAAAACCAATAATCGTACCGCCGATATAGATAGCGAGTTGGACGACATCCGTCCAGATAACGGCGGCCATGCCGCCTTCAAAGGTATAAATGAGCGTGAGCCCCATGACGATGGCGACAGAAGTAACGCCGCCCGTCCCAAGTGCGATGCTGATTACGATGGCGACGGCCCACACACGCACGCCTTCCGCAGCGGCGCGCGTGACGAGAAAGACTGCAGCGGTGATGCGATGGAGCTCTTTTCCAAAGCGGCGGTCGATGAGCTGATAGGCGGTAAACATTTCACCGCGAAAATATTGGGGGATAAAAATTGCGCTTACAACGATGCGGCCAAGAAGATAGCCAAAGACAAGCTGGAGAAAACCGAAGTTGCCGCCATAGGCAATTCCCGGTGTGCCGATAACGGTGAGCGTGCTGGTTTCAGCGCCGACGATGGAGAGAGCAATGGCCCACCAGGGAATGTTGCGGTCGGCCAGAAAATAATCGCGCAGTGACCTTTGAGATTTGCGAAACCTTAACCCAAAAAAAGTATTACTGATGAGATAAACGGCGATAATGGCCAGATCAATAATTTGCAGTCGCATGAATGGGTTTTGTCTGCCAAGTCATTATTCGGGAAAAATGCCTGAAAGCAAAAGTAAAAGTTGTGGGAAGATGAATTAAAGTTCAATCATGCCACTGTACCTGGG
>JBAVUZ010000056.1:0-5252 GCA_049697035.1 Candidatus Angelobacter sp.
GTGTGAACCACCTACCCCGCAATCGGCGCAGGACGAGACGCAAAAAGCACGTCCTTCGGGGGACCAACCTTTAGCCAAGCAGGACCCTCCTCCTGCGGGTGGATACCAACCCGGGGCCGGAACCACGATCCTTGCGCAGTTTACGAAATCGATTGATGTAAGGAAGTTGAAGGTGGGCGCAGAAGTTGATGGTTATGTAACTCAGGACCTGGTTTATAAGGGAAAGATCATTGTTCCCCGCGACTCAAAAGTGGTTGGGCACGTGATTGAAGCGGTTCCATCAAGCAAGGAACAGCCACACTCTCGTCTGGGGCTGTTATTTGACAAAGTTGTCTTAAAGAACAAAAAGGAACTTAAGTTTCAATATCCCGCGGTAATCACAGCGCTGGCTCCTCCTATTAAATGGAATTTAGTCACCACTACAAAGATGCAGGACATGCCGGTACAGATGGAAAAGGGGATCGACACCGGGGGAGCTGCGGTGGGTGCAATCGTCGCAAATCCTAACCTGGCTGGAGCCAATATGAGGGCTACAGGAACGGGCGCTATTAATCCAGGCAGCCATGGCGTGACCGGAATCAACGGTTTAGGTCTTGACACTAGCAATCCTGGAATTACCGTCATTGTTTCAGCCAAAGGCGACATCAAGCTGCAATTCGATACACAGATGGTATTGCGAGTGGCGGCCCCTGCAAAGAAGTAATGGCAGCTGCCATGAATCTCGACTCAGCGTAAGAGACGATTCTTTTCAATGGCACCTCAGCCTGGCGCAGCGCTTTATGAAATGCCTGGTTCCTCCCATGGCTCTTCAAGCTATAATCTTCCGCGACACCGCTACACAGGGCGCAAGCAATAGATCCAAGGATTTTAAGGCAACACATTTTTGAGTGGCCTTGCTCCCTAAAACTTTAAGAGCCCGGATACCATTTTACAGGAGCTAAAACTGGTTTACGATGGCGCTGGTGGGGGCCCAGGTGTGACCTACCACAAGATTTCTTGATGTACCACCGAACTGGGCCCCAAAGCCCGGCAGGTTGCTGTTTACGAACGAAATGCCGGGGCTGATCGCCACGTCTGGATTTTCACCGTAGCGAACAAAAAAGCTGTCTCTTCCGCCGTGCAGGTTTTGATCTACACGGACTGAATAAGAATGTCCGTTGTCCTGGTTCGGTGCGGAATTGGAAACGGTGCCGGATGCCGACTGCGGTGCTCCTACATTGTTGAACAACGAAAGAGACGTAGGATCAACGATGCCTGCAGCCTGTGCCGGTGTCAAGACATGAGCTACAGCCGTGGAACCGCCGCCGCGCGTTTTATCGAGTTCCCAGTGACCGAAGAAGAAAGTATGGTCTTTGTAAAGGGGGCCGCCAAAGGTGAAACCGCCTTGATTTTGGACAAAGGGAGTGGGCAAACCGGGGCCGTTCGTGCCCTGGGGTGTCACATTGTTAAAGAAATCGCGGGCGTTAAAGAAAGCGTTCTGATGGAACCAGTAAGCGCTGCCATGGAACTGGTTGCCACCGCCCTTGGTGATGATCTGGACCTGAGAGCCGGAATTGCGGCCGAATTCAGCATCAAAATTGTTGCTGATCAGCTTGAATTCCTGCACGCCATCGTAGCTGAACGTGCCGGTTCCAGCCTCACCCGTTGTGGAAACATCACTGCTGATGATGCCATCAACAGTAATGTTGTTGGCGCGTCCACGAGAACCGTTGGAGTTAAAGCTGCCGGTTCCCAGGAAAGGGTTGTCTTTTGATACGGGAACAGTACCCGGAGAAAGCGTGGCATAAGCCACCGGGTCGCGGCCCTGGTTAGGAAGGGACTGCACTTCTGTGGATTCAAGCGAATCGCTCATCTGGGCGGTGGCCACATCCAAAGTCGCGACCGTCGCTTCCACGTTGACTACGGAATCAGTGGTTCCAACGTCCAGCTTTGCGGCGATTCGCGAATTTTCACCGCTTCGCACTAATGTTGTTCCCTTATAAACCTTGAAACCGTTCTTTTCTATGGAAACTTCATAGTTGCCGATTTCGACCTGGGGCACGGAAAATTGCCCTTCGTCATTGGTTGTGGTTTGCCGGATCATCCCATTACTCAGGCTTTTGATTGTGACTTTTGCGCCAACAACAACGGCCCCAGTGGTGTCCGTTGCCGTTCCGCTGATGTCTCCTGTCTGCGCCGCAAATGCGGGGAGAGTGAACAGGCATGCAATAAATATGCTCGCAAGTACCTTTCGAAAGTTTTTGTTCATTTGTACCCCTTACCTCCAATAGTTTTTGGTCGTGTGAACAGGGAATGGGACAACGTTGACCTTTGATATCGAGCTGGGTTCTTTTAAACGCCAGTCCCCCGCCTTCCGTAATGCAATCCGAGTTCCGCAATAATAACTGTTAAGAATTAATAAGTTAGAGCAGTTCGTCCCTGGGTTAATTCATAATCCGGGATTTTAGCGAGAATCGATTCCAAAAATGGAATATTTAGTCCCGGATTTTTAATGAAGTGCGGTTTGTGAGATATCCACTTTAAAATAACCCTGACTAAAAGGACTGGAGTTAACATTTCACTTGCTTGGCCCTTTTGCCGTTCGGCCTGATAACGTTGATTGTCGGACCGCCCGGTTTGCGCTACCCTGTGGCTATGTCCGCCGCCGCTCCCCAACCCGCGCGCGTCAAGCGCAAGAAGCGCGTTATCCCGGTGAATCCGGCCACGGGACTGCCGTTTTCCAAGGGCACCATGAAGATGCGGCTGCTCAAGCGGCTCAAGTGCACGCAGAAATTTGAAAAGCTGGCGTGGGAGTCTGGTGCGCACCTGGTGGCCGGCGTGGACGAAGTTGGTCGCGGCTGCCTGTTTGGGCCGGTGGTGGCAGGCGCGGTGATTCTTGAGCCCGGCTATCGCATCAAGGGCCTGCGCGACTCCAAGCTGATTGACCAGAAGACCCGCGAGACGCTGGCCGAGCGAATCAAGCAGCATGCCATTGCTTACGCGGTTGCCGCCGTGGACGTGGCTCGGATCGACCAGCTCAATATCTACTGGGCGTCATTGCTGGCCATGCGAGAAGCTGTGGCTCAGCTTTCTCCCGGCCCTGACCATCTGCTGGTGGACGCCGTCCGCGTGAACTGGGACTGTCCGCAGACCAAAATCATCCATGGCGACGCGCTTTCCATCTCCATTGCCGCGGCTTCGATCATCGCCAAAGTGCATCGCGACGAAATGATCCGCCGCTGGGCGCCGGTCTATCCTGAATATGATCTGGCGTCGAACAAGGGCTACCGCTCGCCCAAACACCTGGCCGCACTCAATGAGCTTGGGCCTACGCCGCTGCATCGGCTATCATTCGCTCCGGTTTGGATGTGCCAGGGCACGCAGCAGGAAGCGTTTGAATTTGAGGATGACGAGCTGGCAGAAGACGATGAAGCGCTGGCGGCGGGCGTGACTGAAATCCCATAATTGCTTCCGGATTAGCGATCCGCTGCTGATGCCGGGATGGCGCATGCGCAGACCAACAAAGCTGGGGTGATTTTGCGTGTGGTGTCCTGCTGCGGCCGGGATTTGTGGTGAAGCGCTAGAGACACCAGGGAGAAGAGCGCACAACTTGCGCGACTTCTCCCCGGGACGTTTTGGAGTTTATAAACCGCAGCCGGTTCCAGGCCTAATAGCCGGCGTTGATGAGCGCATAGCTAAAAACGCGGACATTGAGGCAATGTCTGGGGTGAACTGGTGGAGAAGATGTTTTGGCTCCAGCATGCCCCGGCGACGCCATCCCATTGCAGATCAACACCATTGTGTGATGCCCGATTGCCAATCACGGTATGGCCTGTAGCGCCAGCAATGTTGATTCCGGCCAGCCGATTGTCCTCAGCAACATTGTCGCGGACCACGCACGCCGCATTCACGAAATGGCCTCCAGTCACCAGCAGGCCGTTTTCACCATTGGCTCTAAGGAAATTATCTTCAATGGTCCCGCAGCTTCCAGCTTCCATGAGTTCAGCTTCAATGCCGTTCGTCTCATTGCGGAAGACCATATTTCCACGAACGGTGTACGAACCCTCCCGTCCGAAATGGATCCCTACATGATTTTCAGTGATGACGTTCTGTGAGACCACTGGGGTCCCCACACTCAGCAAAACTCCGAAATCAGAGTGGCCCCGGATAATGTTGCGATAGACGTAGTCGCCGACACCGAAGATACTGATGCCTGTTTTGCCCCGGTCCCGCCCATCAACAGTGTTGTCGAGGATTCTGACACGGTTGGCATTCAGAAGATTAATCCCTTCAATGTTCCGGACCAAATCAAGGTCGTAAATCATTACGTCCTCAGTGCCGTGATCAAGGTTGATGCCTACGCCAAAGTTCACGATGCGCCCGGGGCCTTTCACGATAATTGATTCACCAAACATGGAAACTCCGGTACCTGAACCTTGTCCGATAATCTTGTGGCCATTGAGGTCCAGAGTCACCGGCGTGGCCGCCACAATGTGTAAGCCGTCGGCCGGACACGGACCTAAATCATGAGTGAGCTTGATGCTTGTCTGGATCCGGTCACCGCAAGCAAGCGATGGCGGTTGTGGCGACGCAACAGCCAGGGATGAAATGCCCAGAATCGCAAGCAAAAGCCATGCGTTCCGACGAACGTTTATTTTGAGAATTTTAATGTTCAACATTGTCTTACTTCCTTTCACTCCCGCCCTTCTTCCAAGCGGGGCCTTTCAACAAAGATTTTCAGTGAGGATTAAATGATGAATTGCCGTATTTGTCTGTGTTCCCCATCACCTGTCAGCGGATGGCCCCAATAACATTCACCACGGAGGCACGGAGAAGAACTGGGAGGGTGGGTAAAGAGGTGGGACGAACCGAAGGGGCCAAAAATAAATATCGGGAAACATGTCCCGGGAAGCCCAATTGGAGTGCATATATAAGTAGAGGGGCTTTTTTTCAGACGAGGGCCGACTGTAATTGACGAAGGCGAGCAAGTTATCGGACACCGAAAAATAAATATTGAGAAAAATGTCCCGGAGGGGTCGAAATTTGACACTAGTAAGTAGAGGGGGAAAACGGTATTTGGCTTTTGGCTATTGGCTTTTGGCTTTTGGCTCTTAAATACCCGCAGAGTCCTCCCGCATGGATTTGGCCATAACTTTTATCTCACCACCCTTTTGAAATAACCACCTAGAACCCCAATCAGTCTGCTCGTCAGCCACCCGGCCGGGTGGCTTTTTTTATTTCTAAAAAATTCCACCATGGAGATATCACGATGA